>DATEJC010000687.1:0-2933 GCA_035278345.1 Bradyrhizobium sp.
CTGACCCGCGCCCGCCGCCGCGCGAAAATCTTCTTTGCCACCAACCGCCGCATCCATGGCACCTGGTCGACCACGATCCCCTCGCGCTTTCTCGACGAGTTGCCGGCGCAGAGCGTCGAGATCACGGAATCCAAGGGCGGCTCCGGCTGGGGCGGCGCCAGCGGCTACGGCGCCTCGCGCTTCGACAACGTCGAATCATTCGGCTCGAGCTACAGCACGCCGGGCTGGCAGCGCGCCCAGGCCAACCGAAACCGTAACCGCGGCGGCCAGGCCCGCGGCGGGTTCAACGAGGACCAGTCGTCGTTCGCGTCGGGCGGCTATTCCCGCAACAAGCGCGGCCCTGTCGTGATCGAGGGCGAGCTGGTGGCGAAATCCACTTCGGTTTCCGAATTCTCGCTGGATGACCGCGTCTTCCACCAGAAATTCGGCTACGGCCATGTCGTGAAGATCGACGGCAACAAGCTCACCATCGCCTTCGAGAAGGCCGGGGAGAAGAAGGTGGTCGACAGTTTTGTGGAGCGGGTGTGACACACCCTGTCGCCGCGGCAACAGTGCCGTGGAGACCGCGTCGCGCGCCCATTGGGGCCCTTGACCATCCCTGAAATCATCGGTTGAGATGTTCCCATGATCCGGGGAGGGGTTTTTCTGTTTGCCGCATTGCTGGCCGTGCCGTCCTGGGCGGCGGCGGAGACGATGAGCTTTGGCGATGCAGCCGCCATGCTGGCCAAGGGCTGCGGCGCAGACATCACCGCCAATTGCCGCGGCGTCAACCTCGACTCCAATCGACTCAAGGAATGCCTGTCGCGCAACCAGGACGTCACCTCGCCACAGTGCAAGGCGACCTATCTGCAGGCGCTCGACGCCATCCAGAAGCGGATCGCCGCACGCGTTACGGTGGCGAACGCCTGCACGCGCGAGATCGTCAAGATCTGCCATGGCTCGACCAAGGAGACCAGCAAGTCGGTGCCTTGCCTGATGACGGCAACCGGCGTCAGCCGCAATTGCAATCAGGCCATGACCGACGCGGGGTATCGCTGATGCCTGCGGTCCGTCATATCGGCCTGCTCGCGGGCGGCGTTCTCATGCTGCTGGCGGCCGCGCCTGCATCTGCCCAGAACGCCCCCACCCGCGACGAGATGGTCGCAAAGCTCGACAAATACCAGGCTGACCTCGAGCTCGACGTCCCGACGCTGCGCCAGCAGGTCACCGAGCGCTCGAAATCCCGTTCCAAGAACGAGCCGCCGCCGCAGAAGCGGCCGGCGATCGCGCCTGACCTGAACAAGCTGCCGGCCTTCAACGTCGACATCACGTTCGACGTCGACACACCGATCGTGCAGCCGGAGTCCTACCAGACGGTGGGCCGCATCGCCGACGCCATGGTGCATTCGTCGCTATTGCCCTACACCTTCCTGATCGTCGGCCACACCGAGGCGAGCGGTCGCCGCGAGAACAATGCGATCCTCAGCCAGCGCCGTGCCGATGCGATCCGCGAAATCCTGGTCAACACCTTCAAGATTTCGGCCAAGCGAATCCAGTCGGTCGGACTGGGCGAGGAGCAGTTGCTCGATGCCGCGCGCCCCAACGCGCCGGTCAACAACCAGATCCAGATCATGACGCTCACCAAGATTCCGGAGCAGAGCGAGCAGCCCACCGCAGCCTCTCCTGCAAAGAAGCAGCCGGCGAAGAAGAAAAAGTAAGTTCACCACGCCGATTGCGGAACCTCTTTCTCCTTCCTATCTGATTCCAACTCCTCCCATTGCAGGCCTGGCATACCAGCCGCGTCGCCTGCCCTTCCCCGTTGCCGCGTTTGAACGACCAAGCTGCCATGTCATCCGTCATATCCGTCTCCCATCTTTCCAAAGTCTACGGCTCCAGCTTCAAGGCGCTGAACAACATCAATCTCGACATCAAGCGCGGCGAGATTTTTGCGCTGCTCGGCCCGAACGGCGCCGGCAAGACCACGCTGATCAGCATCATCTGCGGCATCGCCAATCCGACCTCGGGCGCCGTGACGGTCGGCGGGCACGACATACTAAAGGACTATCGCGCAGCGCGCTCGATGATCGGGCTGGTGCCGCAGGAATTGCACACCGATTCCTTCGAATCCGTCTGGGCCACCGTCAGCTTCAGCCGCGGCCTGTTCGGCAAGCCGAAGAACCCGGCCCATATCGAGAAGGTGCTGAAAGACCTTTCGCTGTGGGACAAGAAGGATTCCAAAATCCTCACCCTTTCCGGCGGCATGAAGCGGCGCGTGATGATCGCGAAGGCGCTGTCGCACGAGCCGAAGATCCTGTTCCTCGATGAGCCGACTGCGGGCGTCGACGTCGAGCTGCGCAAGGGCATGTGGGAGGTGGTTCGCACGCTGCAGGCCTCGGGCGTCACCATCATCCTGACCACGCATTATATCGACGAAGCCGAGGAGATGGCCGACCGCATCGGCGTCATCAACAAGGGTGAAATCATCCTGGTCGAGGACAAGGTTGGGCTGATGCAGAAACTCGGCAAGAAGCGGCTGACCTTGCAGTTGCACCAGAAAGTAGATGCCATCCCGCCCGAGCTCGCGCCGTATAACCTGCATCTCGCCGAAGGCGGCCGCGTGATCACCTATGATTACGACACCAAGGGCGAGCGCACCGGCATCACAAGTTTGCTCAACGATCTCCGCAATGCCGGCATCCGCATCGGCGATCTCGATACCGAACAGTCTTCGCTGGAAGACATCTTTGTCAGTCTGGTGAGGAAGTCATGAACTGGCGAGCCGTCCAAGCCATCTACCTCTTCGAAATGGCGCGCACCTGGCGCACTCTGCTGCAGAGCATCGTCTCGCCGGTCGTCTCCACCTCGCTCTATTTCGTGGTGTTCGGCGCCGCCATCGGCTCGCGCATCACCGAGGTCGAGGGCGTCAGCTACGGCACCTTCATCGTGCCGGGCCT
>DATEJC010000688.1:0-3416 GCA_035278345.1 Bradyrhizobium sp.
CAGCACCGTGTGCAATGGGTAGTGAAAGAACGCACACGGATTTGACAGGTACAGCCGAGACATCCCGGCTTTCCCCGCGCAATGGCTTTACGGCTTACTTCGTGCTCTCCCCGGTGAGCGGCCTTTATTGTCACCGTTGCCAGGCCCGCACAGGCGGGCTGGATAGACGCCAGGGTCGCGGCGCCAGGACCACACGACTTCGCCGTACGCTGCAGCGTTTTCGTCCGGCGAGAAACCCGCCTGACGCCGCAAGCGTCCATCGCAACCCGCGCCCCGTTTCGTGACGACCGCGAAGCGTCCCTCATGGTGGCACGGGCTGGGCGGATCAATAACGCAAATCGGAATTCTCGTAAACAGAAATATTTTCGATTCGGAGGCTTGACAGCTTTTTGCGGTGATTTGCCCGTCGTGCCGAATTTGCAACACTTGGGCGGTGGAACACCTCGCCTCCCACCGCGGTTAAAGAGGTTGATCCTGAAACGAGCCTTCCCGGAAGGGGAAGGCATCAAACCGTCGAAAGGGACGCGGTGCCATGTCCATGCCAGCTCCATCCATCGAGCGCTCGACGCTCGGGCTGCATTCGATCGAGCAGTATGAGTCGTTGATCGGCGCTGCGACGACGGAGCGGATCCTGCGCAAGGCCAAGCGGGTACGCGGCATGAAGATCGCGCATGTCAGCTCGACCTTCTATGGCGGCGGCGTCACCGAACTCCTGACGCCCCTGACGTTGATGATGAATGCAAGCGGCATCGAAACCGACTGGCACCTGATACAGGGCACGCCGGCTTTCTTCGGCTGCACCAAGAAGCTGCACAACGCCTTGCAGGGCGAGGATATCGAGCTGTCCGCAATCGAGAAGGCGCTGTACGAGGAAGTCGTGTTCGAGAACGCGCTGCGGCTGCATCTGGAAGACTGCGACGCGGTCATTGTGCACGACCCTCAGCCGCTGCCGCTGATCCGGCACCTTCCGGAACGCGACATGCCCTGGTTCTGGCAATGCCACGTCGACCTCTCTTCACCGCACCGGGCGGCCTGGGAATATCTGCGCGAGTTCATCGAGCAATATGATTTCGCGATCTTCTCGTTGGCGGAATACCAACAGCAGCTTCCCATTGAGCAGCAATTCGTCGCCCCTGCAATCGATCCGTTCTCCGCCAAGAATGCCGAGCTGTCCGACCGGGAGATCCGTGAATGCCTCAGGTATCATCGCATCCCGACGGATCGCCCGCTGGTGACGCAAATCTCCCGGTTCGACCGCTGGAAGGATCCGATCGGCGTGATCGAGGCCTTTCGCAAGGCGCGCGAACAGGTCGATTGCACGCTGGTTCTGCTCGGCAACAATGCCAGCGACGATCCGGAAGGCCACGTCGTCCTCGAAACCATCCGGAAGTCGATCGACGGCGGCATCATTGTGCTCACCGTTGACGATCCACTGCTGGTGAATGCATTGCAGCGCCGCTCCGCCGTGGTGCTGCAGAAGTCGATCCGGGAAGGCTTTGGCCTCACCGTCGCCGAGGCAATGTGGAAAGGCGCTGCCGTGATCGGCGGCAATGTCGGCGGCATTCGCCACCAGATCGTGGATGGCGAGAGCGGATTTCTGGTCGACAGCGTCGACGAGGCCGCCGAGCGGATCGTGCAAGTGCTGAAAACACCGGATTTGCGCCAGCGGCTCGGACAGCACGCCAGGGAGACCGTGCGCGAAAAATTCCTGATGAGCCGCCTGCTGGAGGATTGGCTGGATTTGCTTGCAGGCTGCGAGCGGCAAGTGCCGGAATAATGCCTGCTTCGACCAATGGACCGGGAACGGCGAACAGGCCGTGCACGTTGAGCCCAAGGATTGAGCCCAAGAATTTTCCGGCGGCAGGCGGGAAGCATGAAAGCGGACACGGCATGCGGATTGCACAGCTCGCGCCTTTGGCCGAAAGCATTCCTCCGAAGCTCTATGGCGGCACGGAGCGCGTCGTCGCGTGGCTGGTCGATGAGCTCGTAACGCTCGGACATGAGGTGACGCTGTTTGCCAGCGGCGACTCGGCAACGCGGGCGAAACTCGAGGCTGTCTGGCCCCGCGCGCTGCGGCTCGGGCGGCCGCGATCCGATCCGATGGCGGCGCAGGCCGCCTTGCTCGAAGCCGTGTCGCGGCGCGCCAGCGAATTCGACGTGATCCATGTCCATGTCGATTGGCTGCCCTTGCCGCTATTGAGCCGGCTTGGCGTACCCTTCGTCACGACGACCCATGGGCGGCTGGACTTGCCGGGTTTGCCCGACGTCATCAGGCTGTTTCCCGATGCGCCCTATGTTTCGATCTCGGACAACCAGAGCTCGGCGCTATCGGAGGCCAACTGGATCGGGACGGTTTATCACGGCATGCCCGTCGATCTATTCCGGCCGTCTTTCGAGCCCGGCTCCTACCTGGCCTTTCTGGGCCGGCTCACCGCAGAGAAAGGGCCGGAAGCAGCCATTCGCGTTGCCCGTGCCGCAAAGCTGCCGCTGCGCATCGCAGCCAAGGTGCCGCGCGGCGAGCGCGGCTATTTCAGGGAAAAGATCGAGCCGCAGATCGATGGCGAGCAGGTGCAGCTGATCGGCGAGGTCAACGACCGAACCAAGGAAGAATTTTTGGCGGGCGCCGCCGCCCTGCTCTTCCCGATCGATTGGCCGGAGCCGTTCGGCCTGGTCATGATCGAAGCGATGGCATGCGGCACGCCCGTCATTGCGTTCCGTTCCGGCTCGGTGCCGGAAGTCATTGACGACGGGATCACCGGCTTTGTCGTGGAGGACGAGCGCGAAGCCGTCGAGGCCGTCAAGCGCCTTGGCGAGATCGATCGCCGGCGGGTGCGCGCGCAGTTCGAGCAGCGCTTCAGCGCAGCGCGAATGGCGAAGGAGTATCTGGCGCATTACCAGGCGCTGGCGGAGACGAGGTGTGGGGCGGCTTTCCCGTAGTGCGCGTTAGCTGCCACTTTACTGATTGCCGCAAATCGCCTTCCCCTCCGGCATGCTGCAGCCGGCGCCGGTGCACGCATCGGGACGTTGCGCGGCCACCGTACGCGCGACGATGCGGGCAACCAGCGCCTGGCCTTTTTCATTGGGATGGACGTGGTCGGCGAACAGCATTTCGTTGTCGCAGCTGCGGAAGATCGTGTGGGCGTCGATGAGGACGATACGGCGATCGCTGCCGGCCATCTTCCTTAGCTCGGCCTCATAGGGCGACTGGATGCGGGCGGAGGTGAAATCGAGGTCGATGGCGGCCTGCAATTGCGCAAGCGCCCTCGCCTCGTCGCCGAGCCCGCGATAGGTCAGCCCCGCATTGTAATGAAAGTGCGGGACCTTCGGCGCCAGCTCGATCGCCTTGAGGAACGCCGCGAGCGCCGGTTTCGCCTCGCCCGATCGCGCCAGCACATAGCCGAAATTATTGTAGGCAT
>DATEJC010000689.1:0-3225 GCA_035278345.1 Bradyrhizobium sp.
TCTATCGCAGCGCTTGCCTTTGTCGGACCAGCTGCGGCGCAGTCGCCGATCGTTATCAAGTTCAGTCATGTCGTCGCCACCAACACGCCGAAGGGCCTCGCGGCCGAAAAGTTCAAGGAGCTCGCGGAGAAATACACGAACGGCAAGGTGAAGGTGGAGGTCTATCCGAACTCGCAGCTCTACAAGGACAAGGAAGAGCTGGAGGCGCTGCAGCTCGGCGCCGTGCAGATGCTGGCGCCGTCGAATTCCAAGTTCGGCCCGATCGGCGTCAAGGAGTTCGAGGTATTCGATCTTCCCTACATCCTTCCGGACCTGAAGACGCTGCGGAAAGTCACCGACGGTCCGCTGGGCGCTAAGCTTTTGAAGCTGCTTGAACCGAAGGGCATGATCGGCCTTGCCTATTGGGACAACGGCTTCAAGCAGATGAGCGCCAACAAGAAGCTGCTGACGCCGGCCGACTACAAGGGCCTCAAGTTCCGCATCCAGTCGTCGAAGGTGCTGGAAGCGCAGTTCCGCACGCTGGGCGTGATCCCGCAAGTGATGGCGTTCTCTGAAGTCTATCAGGCGCTGCAGACCGGCGTGGTCGACGGCCAGGAGAACACCTGGTCGAACATCTACACCCAGAAAATGCACGAAGTGCAGAAGTATATGATCAACACCAACCACGGCTATATCGGCTACGTGGTGGTGACCAACAAGAAGTTCTGGGACGGCCTGCCGGCAGATATCCGCGCACAATGCGAGAAGGCCATGAAGGAGGCTACCGAGTACGGCAACGGCCAGTCCGCGAAGGAAAACGAGGACGCGCTCGCCGACATCAAGAAGACCGGCAAGACCGAGATCATCAGCCTGACGCCGGACCAGGACGCGGCCATGCGCAAGGCGATGGATCCGGTCTACAAGGATGTCGCCGGGCGCGTCGGGCAGCCGCTGATTGACGAGTTCCTGAAGGAGACCAGGGGCGCGACGAACTGAGGGGAGAACCTGCCGGCAGCGTCAGCATGTCGGCAGCCTAATTGATACTCATGGCCGGGCTTGACCCGGCCATCCACGTATTTCGAGCCGCGACGCAGGTACGACGTGGATGCCCGGAGATTTGAGCGAAGGCGCGCTTCGCGCTTTTGCCCGGGAGTGACGAAGGGATAGAGTGGGGGAAACATTGATACTGCTCCGCATCCTCGACCGGCTCGAGGAATTGCTCATCACAATACTGATCGCAGCCGCGACCCTGATCATCTTTGTCGCGGTGATGCATCGCTATCTGGTCGGCGTCTCCTTCCTCTACCCGATCCTGTTTCCCATCAATCTCTCCTGGGCGCAGGAGGTCTGCATCTACATGTTCGTGTGGATGGCGAAGTTCGGCGCCGCCTATGGCGTGCGAACCGGCATCCATGTCGGCGTCGACGTGCTCGTCAACAAGCTCAATCCGCCGGCTCGCAAGGTGACGGTGATGTTCGGCCTGTTGTGCGGGGCGCTGTTCACGTCGGTGGTCGGAACGATGGGCGCAAAGTTCGTCTACGGGCTTTACTACACCGACCAGGTCTCGCCCGACCTCGAACTGCAGATGTGGATTATCTATCTCTGCGTTCCGCTCGGCTCCTATCTGATGTGCTTCCGCTTCCTGCAGGTCGCCTGGAATTTCTGGCACACCGGCCATCTGCCGCATCACGACGAGACCCAGGTTGAGGGCGTGGAAGTCGACGCGCCCGGCGTCGGCGCCGGAGGGATTGCCCGATGACCGCCATGATCATCTTCGGGCTGCTCGTCTTCCTGATGCTGACGGGCATGCCGATCTCGATCGCGCTCGGCCTGACCGTGCTGACGTTCCTGTTCACCTTCACGTCGGTGCCGATCGAATCAGTCGCGCTGAAACTGTTCACCGGCATCGAGAAGTTCGAGATCATGGCGATCCCGTTCTTCATCCTTGCCGGCAATTTCCTCACCCATGGCGGCGTCGCCAGACGCATGATCGCGTTCGCCCGAACCATGATCGGCCATTGGCCCGGCGGCCTCGGTATTGCCGCAACGATGTCGGCGGCGCTGTTTTCCGCGGTGTCGGGATCCTCGCCCGCGACCGTGGTTGCCATCGGCTCGATCATGCTGCCGGCGATGTTGCAGGTCGGCTATCCCCGGCGCTTTGCCGCCGGCGTCATCGTCACCGGCGGTGCGCTCGGCAACCTGATCCCGCCGTCGATCATCATGGTGATCTATTCGGTGGCCACCAGCGGCGCGGTTTACTTTGGCCCGAACGGCGAGAAGGTCGGATCCGCATCGGTCGGTCAGCTGTTCATGGCCGGCATGGTGCCGGGCGTGATCCTGGCGATCATGCTGTCGTCGACCACGTATTATCGCGCATGGAAGAACAACATTCCACGGGTGAAGAGGTCGTCGTGGAGCGAAGCCTTCAAGGCGTTTGTCGATTCGTTCTGGGGTGTTTCCCTGATCGTGGTGGTGCTGGGCGGCATTTATCTCGGCTGGTTCACGCCGACGGAAGCCGCCGCGATGAGCGCGGTCTACGCCTTCCTGATCGAGATGTTCATCTACAAGGATCTGAAGTGGAAGGACGTGCCGAACGTCCTGCTCGTCTCCGCGAACATGAGCGCGATGATCCTCTACATCGTCACCAACGCGGTGCTGTTCTCGTTCCTGATGACGAGCGAGCAGATTCCGCAGGCGATGTCGAACTGGATTACGGGCAGCGGCATCAACTGGATCACCTTCCTTTTGGTGGTGAACCTCCTGTTGCTGCTCGCCGGCAACGTGATGGAGCCGTCGTCGATCGTGCTGATCATGGCGCCGATTCTCTACCCGATCGCGGTCAAGCTCGGCATCGATCCCGTGCATTTCGGCATCATCATCGTGGTCAACATGGAGATCGGCATGTGCCATCCGCCGGTGGGCCTCAATCTCTATGTGGCGTCAGGCATAGCCAAGATGGGCATCACCGAACTGTCGATCGCGGTGCTGCCGTGGCTGATCACGCTGCTGGTTTTCCTCGGCCTGATCACCTACATCCCGGAGCTGTCGCTGTGGCTGCCGCGCGTGCTCGGCATGTTGTAGCGGGGCGCGGGGACGACCCGAAGACGGTTGCGAGCAAGTCGCAATCGCACATTACATCTTGGTAAGAGAGACCGTTCTGTCCAATCGTTAAGTTGAATACGGTGAGGTGCGTGCCCATCCTCAGGGAACCTTTTTGCATGGAGGTTCGCATGAGGAATTTCTGGA
>DATEJC010000690.1:0-3811 GCA_035278345.1 Bradyrhizobium sp.
GCGGCCACTTTCGCCGCCGCGATCTGGCTGATGCTCAACATCCGCAAGGCGGCCGCGCTCGGCTGGGAGTTCGAGGGGGCGCCGACCAACGTCATCGCCGCGGGCCTTGTGATGTGGTTCGTACTGATGGAGGCGTTGCGCCGAACCGGCGGCTGGAGCTTGCTGCTGTCTGTGCTCCCCTTCACGCTCTATCCCCTGTTTGCCGACTCGAAATGGCTTGGCCCGTTCCGCGGCACCCAGTCGACGCTGCAGCAGACCACCTCCTATCACATGCTCTCCGGCGAGAGCCTGCTCGGCATCCCGATCCAGGCCTTTGCCGACACCGTGATCGGCTTCCTCGTGTTCGGCACCGCGCTGATGATGACGGGCGCCGGAAAATTCTTCATCAACATCGCCTTCGCGATGTGTGGAACCTTCCGCGGTGGTGCCGCGAAAGTTTGCGTGTTCGCCTCCGGCCTGCTCGGCACCGTCGGCGGCAGCATCGTCTCCAACGTGCTGACCGCGGGCACCATGACCATCCCCGCGATGAAAAAGACCGGTTTCACGCCGTCCTATTCCGGCGCCATCGAAGCCTGTGCCTCGACCGGTGCGGTGCTGGCGCCGCCCGTGCTCGGCGCCACCGCCTTCGTGATGGCGCAGTTCATGAACACGAGCTACGCCGACGTCGCCCTTGCCGCCACCATCCCGTCGGTGCTCTATTATGTCGGCCTGTTTGCGCAGGTCGACAGCTACGCTGCCCGCCACAAGTTGAAGGGTATTCCGCGCGCGGAACTGCCGAAATTCTGGGACGCCTTCAAGGACGGCTGGTACTACCTGTTTGTCATCGTCGTCCTCGTGGTGATGCTGCTTTACTTCAAGCGCGAGAGCCACGCGCCGTTCTACGCTTCGATACTGCTGGTGATCCTGCACCAATGGTCGGGACCCGCGCCCTGGAAGCACGGCAACACCGCCGTCCTGGTGTTGTCCCTGCTGCTGACCGGACTGATGCTCTGGTTCGGCATCGGCAATGCCGTGCTCTGGGGCATGTGCATCCTCGCAGCGCTGAATGAATTCTTCCCCGGCAAGAACTGGGGCGGCGCGCGCTGGCTGCAATTCCTCGAATTGAACGGCAAGACCTTCGTCGAGCTGATCGCGATCCTCGCCGGTTGCGGCCTCCTGATCGGCGCATTCTCGCTGACCGGCGTGATCTCGAGCCTCGCCAATGACCTGCTCAATATCGCCGGTGGCGACGCCTTCCTGCTGCTGATCATGTGCGCTATCACCAGCCTGATCCTCGGCCTCGGGCTGACGACGACCTCCTGTTACATCTTCCTCGCTATCCTGGTGGCGCCGGCGCTGGAGAAGCTCGGGCTCAACAAGATGGCCGTGCACATGTTCATCTTCTATTGGGGCATGCTGTCCTCGATCACCCCGCCCGTCGCCATCGCCTCCTTTGCCGCGGCTGGCATCGCCGGTGCGCCGGCGATGAAGACGGGATGGGAGAGCATGTGGGTCGGCAGCATCATCTACTTCATTCCGTTCTTCTTCGTGCTGAACCCTGCTTTGCTGCTGCAGGGCGCCAATCCCTATCCGGAGGCGCTCGGCCTGACCGCGCTTGCCTGTTTCGGCATCGTCTTCATCTGCGGCGGCATTCAGGGCTACCAGGCCTATGTCGGCGACCTCCGCAATGCCGGCTTCATGGAGTGGCCGCTCCGCGTGCTGCTGGTGATCGGCGGCTTCGTGATCGCAACGCCCGGCGGCGGCATCATGCCGCTCTCGCAGCTGCAGATCACGTTGCTGGGCCTGGCGATCCTCGTGCCCACCGTGCTGGTTGCTCTCGCCCTCGTCCGCGGGCAGTGGCTTGGGCCGAGGCAGTTGCGCGCGCCGTGATTGCGGTGCACAACGGCAGCGATGAACGCATCTTCTGCCAATGGCGCCTGGGCCAGCTCGAAACCGCCGCTGCTGCGGTTTCTCGAACATTGCCACCGCGATTTCGTTGCTGACGAAAGCGGCGCCGTCGCCGACTACATCCCCGAGCTCGGCAAGGCCGACCCTGCGCATTTCGGAATCAGCCTCGCCACGCTCGACGGCCACGTCTACGAGGTCGGCGACAGCAAGATCCCCTTCACCATCCAGTCCATATCCAAACCATTCGTGTTCGCGCTGGCGCTGGACACGCTGGGCGCAGCGCGGGTGGAAAGTGCGATCGGCGTCGAACCATCCGGCGATCCCTTCAACTCGATCCGCCTCAATGCCGACAACCATCCGTTCAACCCGATGGTCAATGCTGGCGCGATCGCCTGCTCCGGCCTGATCCACGAGGCCAAGGGCGACGGCGCCTTTGACTATATCCGTGAAGCGCTCGGCCGTTTCGCCGGACGCACCCTCGGCGTCGACGACGCGGTCTATGCCTCCGAAAGCGCCACCGGCGACCGCAATCGCGCCATTGCCTATCTGTTGCGTACCAATGCCGTGCTCAAGGATCGGGTCGACTCGGTGCTCGATGTCTATTTCCGGCAATGCGCCATCCTGGTCACCGCGCGCGACATCGCCCTCATGGCGGCGACCCTCGCCAACCGCGGCCTCAATCCCGTCACGGGCCAACAGGTGATGACGCCCTATGCGATTTCGCGCACGCTGTCGGTGATGACGTCGTCCGGCATGTATGACTACGCCGGTGAATGGATTTATCGCGTCGGCATCCCCGCCAAGAGCGGCGTCGGCGGCGGCATCCTGGCGGCGCTGCCGGCGCGGCTCGGGCTTGGCAGCTACTCGCCAAGGCTCGACAAGCACGGCAACAGCGTGCGCGGCATCAAGGCGTGCGAGGCGTTGTCCTCGCACTACGACCTGCACATGCTCAACCGCAGCGACGATGCGCGCACCTCCATCATTGCCGACTACACCGTCGGCCAGAACCCGTCGCGGCGCAGCCGCCGCCCGCACGAGCGCGACATCCTCGCGGTCCATCACGAACAGGTCCGCGTCATCGAGCTGGTCGGCACCCTGTCCTTTTCCAACGTCGACTATGTCTCGCGGCAACTGGCTTCCAAGCCGCGACCGCAATTCGTCATCTTCGACCTGCACCGCGTCACCTCGCTGACCCGCGCCGGCGCGCGGCTCGTCGCCGAGGAATTCCGCGAGCTCGCCGCGCATCATGTCACCGTTATCCTCTCCGGCGTGAAGCGCGGCTCGCGGGAGTGGGACATCATCCGGGAATGGACCGGCAGCCTGAAGAACGTTCGCGACTTCTATCTCCTCGACACCGCGATCGAATGGGCGGAGGACCAACTGGTTTATCGCCACGGTGGCGCCATCGATTTCCACGAGACCACCGAGCTCTCCGAACAGCCGCTGCTCGCCGGCCTCGCGCCGGAGGAAATGGCCGAGCTCGCCGCGATCGGAACCGTCGGGCATTTCAAGGCCGGCGAGAAGATCATCTCGGCCGGCACGCCCGCCACCTCCATCTTCTTCCTGCGCAGCGGCGCGGTGCTCGTGACGCTGCCCGACGGCGTGCGGCTCGCCACGCTCACTGCCGGCACGGCGTTCGGCGAAATGGCGCTGCTCGAACCAACCCGCTCCGCCGACGTCACGGCGGATATGGCCGCGACTGCGTACGAGATCGCGCTGAAGGATTTCGACCGTTTCCGCGCGCAGCACCCGCACGCTGGCGAACGCATCATGCGTAATCTCGCGCTATTGCTGGCCGACCGGCTGATCGTCGCCAATACCAAGATCGATGTGCTGACCTCGAACTGATGCGCCTCCTAGCCCGGCTTGCCGCGCCCGGCCTTTTCATTGGCGCGACGCAGCGCGTCGGCGAGCGCGCCGCCGC
>DATEJC010000691.1:0-3583 GCA_035278345.1 Bradyrhizobium sp.
TGGCCCGGATCCTGCTTTGACATGGCGGTCGTGACCTGATCCATTTCCGTTGCTCGGCTTCTGCTGCGGCAGGGGCCTTGAGCTGACCAGTTTGTCGCACCAGTGAGGAGCCGGCGCCATGAAGGAAAGGGAACTTCGAGACCTGATCGCAGATGTGAAGACCGGTCGGTTGTCGCGGCGGGCCTTTGTCCAGCGAATGATCGCCGTCGGCCTGACAGCGCCGATCGCCGGCATGATGCTCAGCCAGTCGGGCGTCGCGATGGCCGCGACCGAGATCCCGTACAAGCCGACCAAGGCCGGCGGCGGCGGCCTGCTCAGGCTGATGTATTGGCAGGCGGTGACCCTGCTCAACCCGCACTTTGCCGTCGGCACAAAGGACCAGGAAGGCTCGCGGATCTTTTACGAGCCGCTGGCGGGCTGGGACGGCGACGGCAATCTGGTTCCGATCCTCGCCAGCGAGATTCCGAGCAAGGAGAACGGGGGCCTCGCCGAGGACGGCCTCACGGTGATCTGGAAGCTGAAACGGGACGTCAAATGGCATGACGGCAAGCCATTCACCGCCGACGACGTCGTGTTCAACTGGGAATACGCCAAAACCCCGGAGACCGCGGCGGTCTCGATCGCAAGCTACCGGGACATCAAGGTCGAAAAGATCGACGATTTCTCCGTCCGCGTCGTCTTTGCCAAGCCGACGCCGTTCTGGGCCGATGCCTTTGTCGGCACCTACGGCATGATCATTCCAAAGCACCTGTTTGCCGATTACGTCGGCGCCAAATCGCGCGAGGCGCCGACCAATCTGAAACCGGTCGGCACCGGCCCCTACACCTTCGTCGATTTCAAGCCGGGTGACGTCGTCCGCGCCAAGCGCAATCCGAACTACCATCTGCCCAACCGGCCGTATTTCGACGAGGTCGAGGTCAAGGGCGGCGGCGATGCAGTGTCGGCGGCGCGCGCGGTGCTGCAGACCGGCGAGTTCGACTATGCCTGGAACATGCAAGTGGAAGACGAGATCCTGCAGCGGCTGGAAAGCGCCGGCAAGGGCAAGGTCAGCATCAATCTGTCCGGCAATGTCGAGTTCATACAGCTCAACTCGACCGATCCTGCGGCCGAGGTCGATGGCGAGCGCTCCAGCATCAAGACCAGGCATCCGCTGTTCAGCGATCCCGCGGTGCGCCAGGCCATCGGCCTCCTGATCGATCGCGCCTCGATCCAGAAGTTCATCTATGGCCGCACCGCGCTTGCAACCGCCAACTTCCTCAACAATCCGGAACGCTTCCGCTCCAAGAACACCAAATTCGAGTTCAACATCGAGAAGGCCAACCAGATCCTCGAAGACGCCGGCTGGAAGAAGGGCCCCGACGGCATTCGCGCCAAGGACGGCAAGGCGCTGAAGTTCGTCTACCAGACCTCGATCAACGCGCCGCGGCAAAAGACCCAGGCGATCATCAAGCAGGCGTGCCAGAAGGCCGGCATCGACGTCGAGCTGAAGTCGGTGGTCGCATCGGTGTTCTTCTCCTCCGACGCCGCCAACCCCGACACCTACACGCACTTCTACTGCGATGCGCAGATGTACAACACCACGATGCCGCAGGCCGATCCGCAGTTCTTCATGAACCAGTACACGTCATGGCAGATCGCGAGCAAGGACAACAAGTGGCAGGGCCGCAACGTCTCGCGCTGGCACAGCAAGGAGTATGACGAGACCTACAGGCAGTGCGAGCAGGAGCTCGATGCGGTGAAGCGGGCCGCGTTGTTCATCAAGCTCAACGACCTCGTCGTCACCGACAACTACATCCAGCCCATCGCAAGCCGGACCAGGGTCACGGCGCTCGCCGCCAAGCTGACCGCGCATCTGTCGGGCTGGGACAATGACCTGTGGCAGCTCGCGAGCTGGTACCGCGAGGCGTGACGCCCGGCTAAAGGCCAGTGATGCGGCGAAATTGAGCACGGCGGGATCGGAATGGGAAAATACATTCTCAGGCGCGTGATCATCGCCATTCCGAGCCTGCTCGGCATCAGCCTCATTTTGTTCGTGCTGCTGGCGCTGGCGCCGGGCGATCCCTTCGGCGAGCTCGCCACCAACGGCAACATTCCGCCCGAGGTCCGCGCCGCGCTGCGGGTGAAGTTCGGGATCGACGATCCGATCTTCATCCGCTACCTGCGCTGGCTCGCCGCGATGCTGCAGGGCGACTGGGGCTTTTCGTTCTCCAGCCGCATCGATGTCGACCAGTTGATCTGGCAGCGCGTGCCGACCACGCTGTTCGTGATCGGCTCGTCGCAGATCCTGGCGCTCGCGGTGGCGTTGCCGGTTGGCGTCTATGCCGCGATGCGGCCTTATTCGATCTTCGACCAGATCGCCAGCATCTTCGCCTTTGTCGGCTTCTCGCTGCCGACATTCTTCACGGGGCTGCTGCTGATCCTGATCTTCAGCGTCAATCTCGGCTGGCTGCCCTTCGTCTATCGCGTCGACATCGCCGCCACCGGCTGGCAGTGGTACTGGGAGAACGTCAAGCAGGCCATCATGCCAGTCGCGGTCCTCGGCCTGTTTCAGGCGGCCTCCTACACCCGCTACGTCAGGTCCGCGGTGCTCGACGTCATTCGCCTGGACTACGTCACGACCGCGCGCTCCAAGGGCCTCAACGAGGGCAAGGTCGTGGTCAAGCATGTGGTGCGCAACGCGCTGATTCCTGTCGTGACGCTGGTGGCGTTGCAGATGCCGCTCGTGTTCGGCGGCGCCATCGTCACCGAGCAAATCTTCCGCATCCCCGGCATCGGCTCGCTGTTGATCGCAGCGATCCTCGCCAACGATACGCCCGTCATCATGGCGGTGACGTTCGTGTTCGCCTGTCTCGTCGTCGCCTTCAATCTCCTGGCAGATATCATCTATGGCTGGCTCGATCCCCGCATCTCCTACCGCTGAGGCGGCCGTCCCGCTGCCGGAGCTGCGGCGCCGCCGCATCTCGCCCGGCGTCGAGGCGTGGCGAAAATTCCGCCGCCATCGCCTCGCGGTGGCGAGCGTGGCGATCCTCGTGACCCTGACCGCGGTCGTTCTGCTCGGGCCTTTTGTCTGGCGCATACCGATCAACGAGATCGATTTCACCGCGCGGCTGAGCCCGCCGACCTGGGAGCACCCGTTCGGCACCGACGACCTCGGACAGGATCTTCTGGCGCGCATGCTTTATGGCGGCCGCATTTCGCTCGCGGTCGGCTTTGCGGCGATGGCGGTCGCGATTATCGCCGGCATCCTGATCGGCGCCATCTCGGGCATTTCCCGCGGCAGCGTCGATGCCGTGCTGATGTGGATCACCGACCTGTTCCTGGCATTGCCGCAATTGCCGCTGCTGCTTCTGGTGATCTATCTGTTCCGGGATTTCCTCAAGAGCCTCGTCGGCCCCGAAGGCGGCATCTTCATCCTGATCGTGCTCGTGATCGGCGGCTTTCGCTGGATGCCGGTGGCGCGGCTGGTGCGGGCGCAGTTTCTTTCGCTGCGCGAAAAGGAGTTCGTCGAGGCGGCGCGGGCGCTTGGCGCCACCACGCCGCGGCTGGTGATCAGACATATTTTGCCCAACGCGCTCGGGCCGGT
>DATEJC010000692.1:0-12100 GCA_035278345.1 Bradyrhizobium sp.
CCTATCGCAACAGCGGCGAGGCACGCACGGGTGTGATCGGCGGCCAGGTGCAGATGATGATCGACGCGGTGCCGGCGATGGCGCCGAATGTCAACGAAAAACAGGTGCGCGCACTCGCCACCACCGGAAAGTCTCGTTCCATCGTCATGCCCGACGTTCCGACGGCCGACTCAGCCGGCGTTCCCGGCTATGAGGCGACAATCTGGCTCGGCCTGATGGCGCCGGCGGGAACGCCAAAGCCGATTATCGACAAGCTGAACACCGCTGTGAATGCGGCGATCAAGCGCCCGGATATCGTGAAGCTTTGGACCGGACAGGGCGCGGTGCCAATGTCGATGACACCGGAAGAGTTCGACAAGTATCTGCTCGGCGACATCGTGAAGTGGGCGGACGTCGTCAAGAAATTCTCTGACAAGCCGCGATAGGTCTTCGATGCCGAAAATCCGCTTCCGGCTGAATGGCGTCGAAGCTTCGATCGATGCCGATCCCGACCGTTCGCTGCTGGATATTCTTCGCAGCGAATTCGGACTGACTGGGTCGCATTTCGGCTGCGGGGCCGGCGAATGCGGCGCCTGCAACGTCATCGTCGGCGATCGTGCCGTCAGTTCCTGCGATGCACCGCTGTGGTCGGTGGCAGACAAGGACATCACCACGCTGGAAGGCCTCGGCAGCGCCGAGCGGCCGCATCCGCTGCAGCGGGCTTTCATTGCCGAGCAGGCGATGCAATGCGGTTACTGCATCTCGGGCATATTGATGAGTGCGGCGGCGTTGCTGCGGCAAAACCCATCGCCATCCACCGACGAAGTGAAGGCGGCACTGGACCGCAATATCTGCCGCTGCGGCTCGCACAACCGCATCGTGCGCGCCGTACTGCGCGCCGCAAGCGAAATGGCCGCCGGATGAATACGCCCTCCCCGCCCAAGCTGCCGGTCAGTGTCGCGGCCAATCCAAAACTCTCGTCATGGCTGAGATTTTCGGCCGATGGGCACGTCCTTGTGTCGCCCGGCAAGGTCGAAATCGGCCAGGGCATTGTCACCGCGCTGGCGCAGATCGCCGCCGACGAGCTCGACATCGATATTTCCCGTGTACGAATGCATCGCGCCTCCACCGCTTCGAGCCCGAACGAAGGCGTGACCTCGGGCAGCCTCTCGATCCAGCAATCCGGCCGAGCGCTGCGGCATGTCTGTGCCGAGGTGCGAGGCATTTTCCTTGCAAGCGCTTCCGACCGGCTGGGTGTGGAGATCGGCGCCCTCGGCATCGAAGACGGCACCATCAAGGGACCGGGCAATGTCAGTACCAGTTATTGGGAGCTGGCTGACGAAGTTTCGTTGGAGCGCGAAGCGTCGGCAGATGTAACGCCGAAAGAAGTTGCACAACGCACGTTGGCCGGAACGCCAGTGCAGCGGGTCGACATTCCGGACAAGGTGTTTGCGCAAGCACGCTTCCTTCAGGATTGCGCGCCGCCCGGCACGCTGCACGGGCGCGTGCTGCGGCCGGAGCTGTCCGGCGCAAAGCTGGCGGAACTGAAGGAGGACGGAGCACGCGACGTTGCCGGCTTCGTCGCCGTCGTCCGCGACGGTAGCTTTGCAGGTGTCGTCTGCGAGACGGAACATGCTGCGGAGGCCGCGCTGAAGGCGTTGCAGAAGGGCGCGACCTGGTCCGGCGGCGACCCTCTGCCCGACGAGAATGACCTTGCTTCTTTCCTGAAATTGCAGCCGGTGGAATCGACTGTCATTGATACAAGGAACGCAGCCTTACCTCCCGCGATCGCGCAAACCATCCGGCGACAATATGTCCGCCCCTACATGGCGCATGCCTCGATGGCCCCGTCCTGCGCCATGGCGCAATGGAACGGCGACCGCGTCCATGTTTGGACCCACAGCCAGGGCGTCTATCTCTTGCGCACAGACCTCGCGCTGGTGCTGCGCTTGCCGGCAGAAAACATCACGGTCGAGCATATGGAGGGCGCCGGCTGCTACGGGCACAACGGCGCCGACGATGTCGCGCTCGACGCGGTCTTGCTGGCGAAAGCGGCGGCCGGCCGTCCGGTTCGCGTGCAGTGGTCGCGCGCCGACGAGATGTCGCATGCCCCCTTCGGCGCGGCCATGACGATTGAGATCGAGGCCGATCTCGATGCGCAGAGCGAGATCGTCGGCTGGCGTCATCGGATCTGGAGCAATGGGCATGCCGCGCGTCCCGGCCGCGCCGCACTGCCGGCGCTGCTCGCGGGCACCGAGATCGAAAATCCCTTCCCGCGCACAATATCGTCCAATCCGCCACAGGCCAATGGCGGCGGCGGCGACCGCAATTCGATTCCCCTCTACGATTTTCCGTCATGGGTAATCGAGAGCCATCGCCTGAAAACCATGCCGGTTCGCACTTCGGCGCTGCGCACGCTCGGCGGACAGGGCAACGTGTTCGCGATCGAGTCCATGCTGGATGAAATTGCCCACAAGCGCGGCGAAGACCCCGTTGCATTTCGGCTGCGGCATTTGCGCGACGAGCGGGCAAAGGACGTGATCCGGGCGGCTGCGAGCCGCGCAGGCTGGAAGCCGCAAAAGCGCGCAGGTATCGGTCACGGTGTCGGCTTTGGGCGCTACAAAAACACCGGCGCCTACTGCGCCGTCGTTGCCGAAATCGAGGGCGCGGAAGATATCAAAGTGAGGAAGCTCACGCTTGCCGTGGACGTCGGCGAAGCCATCAATCCCGATGGCGTGATCAACCAGATCGAGGGCGGCGCAATCCAGGCGACCAGCTGGGTGTTGAAGGAGCGCGTGCGCTTCGATCGTCAGCGCATCACCAGCACAAGCTGGTCGGATTATCCGGTGCTGCGCTTCAGCGAGATACCGGATGTGGAGGTCGAATTGATTCAGCGCAGCGAAATCGACCCTGTAGGGGCCGGTGAAGCCGCGCATGGCCCGGTCACCGCCGCGATCGGAAATGCCGTGTTCGATGCGCTGGGCGTGCGGGTGCGCAAGCTGCCGATCACACGCGATGCCCTGATCGCGGCGATGGAAGACGGTGAATGACCAGCCTGAACATTCTGAGCGGCGGCGCGGCGCAAGGCCTCGTCGAGAGTCTTGCGCCAGCCTTCAAGGCGAAGGCCGGTCTTGACATCGACGGAGAGTTCGGCGCTGTCGGCGCCATGGCGGAAAAGCTGCGTGGCGGCCGGCCCACCGACATCATCATCCTGACGGAAACGCTTGTTGGGACGCTGGCGCAAGAGGGGCTGGTCACGCCTGCTACCATCAGGAATGTCGGCGTGGTCGAGACAGCGCTTGCCGTTCGCACCAGCGATCCCATGGTGTCGGCGCCGGATCAGGCGGCGCTTCGCCGCGCGCTACTCGCCGCGGACGCGATCTATCTGCCGGATACCGAAACCTCCACCGCGGGCATTCACATCGCAAAGGTACTCGCCCTGCTCGGGATTGTTGGAGAGGTCGAGAGCCGTCTCAAGATCTATCCGAATGGCGCGACCGCCATGCGGCATCTGGCCGAGTCGCCCGCAAGAGCGCCGATTGGCTGCACGCAATCGACCGAGATCATCAGCACATCGGGCGTGTCGCTGTCGGGTGCGCTGCCGCCGAGCTGCGAACTCGCGACCATGTACACCGCCGGCGTCACCGTGCGCGCTACCCGTCCACGCGAGGCGCAAAAACTGATCGACCTTCTGACCGCCGCCGATCACCGCGGGTTGCGCACTCGCGCGGGCTTCCTGGAACCGACCTAGGTTCGAGGTCGAAGATCGGCGCACTGAAGAACCGGGTTGAACGGCGGAACGCCCGGGCGTTTAACTGCAAGCAAGATCATTCAAGCGAGGAAGACTCCCATGGCGCGCAAATTGATCGACATCTCCGTCCCGCTGCAGAACGACGTTCCGGCCGATCCGCCGGGCGGCCACCCGACGATTCAATACATCAATCATCAGCAGGGCTTGCCGCGCATGCTGCAGTTCTTTGAGGGATTGAAGGCTCAGGATTTGCCGGATGGACAAGGCTGGGCGGTCGAGCAGGTGCAGCTTTCCACTCACAACGGCACACATCTCGATGCGCCCTGGCACTTTCACCCGACGATGAACCGTGGCGAGCGTTCATGGACGATCGATGAGGTGCCGCTGGAGTGGTGTTTCCAGCCCGGCGTCAAGCTCGACTTCCGCCATTTACCCGATGGCTATGTCGCGACCGCCGAGGATGTCGAGAACGAGCTGAAGCGCATCGGCCACACGCTGTCGCCGCTGGAGATCGTCGTGGTCAACACCAGCGCCGGCGCCAAATACGGCCAGCAGGACTACGTCAATTCAGGCTGCGGCATGGGCTATGAGGCGACGATGTATCTGCTCGAACGCGGTGTGCGGCTCACCGGTATCGACGGCTGGAGCTGGGACGCACCCTTCGTCTACACCGCGAAGAAATATGCCGAGACCAAGGACGCGAGCTTGATCTGGGAGGGCCACAAGGCCGGCCGCCATATCGGCTATTGCCATATCGAGAAGCTGCACAATCTCGAGCTTCTGCCCTCGACAGGCTTCATGGTCTCATGCTTTCCGGTGAAGATCGAGCGTGCGTCCGCCGGCTGGACCCGCGCCGTCGCCATTCTCGACGGCTAGACGCAATAAGGTGCCAGGCTCGAATTTGCGAGGCTGGCACCCTTCCGGACCGCGACGTCTAGTGATGCGCAAGCCGCCTCGGCGGCACCACGGCGGTGGCCGAGTCGCTGCCGACAAACTCGGCCTGCACCCCGTCCGCCACCCATTTTGCAGTTTTGGGATGGCTGACAAAAAATCCAATCAGCGCGATTGCAAGCAGCAGCGGCAAGGCGAAGAGTTTCATGCTCCAGTTCTGGTAGATGTTCGGTTCGTCCTTGGGAGACTTGTCAAACGGACCATGCATGGACGCCTCCATAACGCAGGTACTCTCCCCAGGACCTTCGCATATCGCAGCGCGAAGTTCGCCCTTGTGAAATGTTTCACAGGTCCGTTCAGTTCACTGCCTTGTGAGACATAACAACCGAGTGCAACGGCGTTGTGTCAGACGCCGTCGTCCGGCCCCGCCTCGATCAGCGCCTGAAGCGGCTCTGGTTTCAGCACCACGATGGCGCCGTGCTCGAGGCGCACCAGGCCGCGCGACGCCCAGGCTCGCAGCTGCTTGTTGATGCTCTCGCGGGTCATGCCGACCATCTCGCTGATTTCCTGCTGCGTGATGGCGAGCCTGCGCTCGCCCTCCGTCCGCTTGTGCCGCTCGGTCAGGCGCAGCAGCGCGCTGGCGAGCCGTCCGGGCAGATCCTGCAGGATGACCTGCTCGACCTGATCGCTGGTCTGGCGTAGCCGCGTACACAACAGCTCGATGAACTTCATCGCCAGCGTCGGCTGGCTACGCACGAAGGGCACGAACTCGCGGCGGTCGATGGTGAACAACTCGCAATTGGTATTCGCGGTGGCATCCGCGCTTCGTTCCTGGCCGTCGAGCAGCGCGATCTCGCCAAAAATCTCGCCGGGACCGATCAGATTGAGGATGGCATTACGGCCATCGGGCGAAGAAATGCTGATCTTCACCGTTCCCGTGATCACCGCAAACAGGCTTGTCGGAGGATCGCCCTTGGCGAAGATCGGGGTACCACGCTTGAGCGTCGAGTGCTTGGCGTAGCGGCAGAGCTGCTCGAACGCGTCGGACTCGAGGTCGGCAAAATACGAATGCTTGCGCAGGACCGACAGCTTGCTGCTGGAAAACCCGCGGGCTTCGCGATTGTTATCCTGAGGCACGCTGGTTGTCTCCCGGAAGGATGCCGCGCCGGCAGTTCTTCCGTAATGAACGCGGCCCGGCTTTTCAACCGGAAACCGGCTTTTTCGGCGGGGGATCGGAGGTCCCAGGCGGAACGCAGAGACGAGCGCCGCCTTCCGCCGGGCAAAAAAATAAGGCCGGCAGAATCCGATTGGATTCGGCCGGCCTGCAACAATTTAATGCAAAATTGATGCTATTTTAGCGACGTATTCGGGCAAAGAACCTGCAGTCCGAGATACATATGGCCCTTGTAGGCAAAGGTTTTGACCCGCAGATCGTGGGTGTCGTCCACATTCTCGCCGACCTTCAGCACCAAAGGCAGCGGGTGAGCTGAGCGGAGGTTGGTCGCGATCACGTCCGTGATCTTGTGCCGGATCGCCTCGGGGATCGCGCCCGAATGCCTTTCCCAAGTGTCGTGACCGCGAGTCGAGCCCTTATCGTCAGCCCAGTCCTTCTCGTTCGGCACCAGATATTTGGCGAACTTGCCGAAGGAGTAGGATCCGTGCTGCTTCTCTAGTTCCTTGAATTTCTTTGCGGTTTCCTGGACTTTTTCAGGGCTGTGTATGTGATTGATTTGTTGTTCGAATTTCCCGCCGTAAACTAGCCCGCCCATGATCATATGCTCCATCAACGAGTGGCGCGATCAACTATCGTCACGCTACGAACTATCCGAAAACTGGGATAGAGTTGCCTTAGCACGCTCTAGATGTACAGTCATTTTAGATTTGCTGAACAGGGCGATGGCCTGAACGAGCTCATCTCGGGCCTCCGTTGCTCGGCCCGAAGTCAGATACAGACGACACAGCACCCCCCTGGCTATGGCTTTCAAGGGGCCGGCTTCGAGCCTGTCCGCAATTTCGATCGTCCGTTGCGCGCTTGCGACCGCCTCATCTACGGCCGCGGGGCCCAGGGACGACAGGATTCCAGCCTCCGCGAGGTTCGCCAGAGCTTCAGTCGGGCCATATCCCTTTTGTTTGGCGCTAGCCTGACTTGCTCGAGCAAGAGCCAATCCTTCGGCGGTCTTCCCAAGGTTGCTCAGCGCTGTACCAAGATATGGGGAAACCGCTACCATGCTGGTCTGATGACCAAGGGTCTCAGCCTCGTGTTTCGCGTGAAGCAAGGTTTCGTGCGCGAGTGTGGCTCGCCCGCGTTGCAAGTGGATATTTCCGAGTGCGGTCAAGACCAGTGGCAGGAACAGCCGGATTTCGCTTTCGCGCGAAATACGCAGGGCCTGGTCGAACGCTATCTCGGCTTCGTCAATATTGCCGAGCAGCATTTGCACGACACCATGACCATAATTTGCGGCGACCAAATCATAGGGGCGGTCGTTGCTTTCAGCGAGTTCGCTTGCTGCAGTTGAGCAGCGTTCCGCTTCGTCAAATTCGCCGAGCCACGAACAAGACATTGCCCTCATCATCTGGCAGAGCACAAGCAGGCTTGAGCCGGTTGTTCCCGGCGGCACGTTTTCCGGCGCTTTCATGAGACGCGCACTTGCCTGGCTTAATGATCGTTCCGAATCCCGAAATCTCCCGGCAAGAAAGTAGGATTGTCCAAGTCCATATTCGGCCAGAACCAGCCAGTTGGAGTTATTCAATCTATTCGCCAGGTCAATCGCTTGCTCTCCGACAGAGAGTGCCTCGTAAGGCGTCCCGTAGAAATTCAGCGCGGCAGCCCTGATGACGAGAGAAGCTAGCCTTCTTGCTTCATCACCAATTTTCTCCGCGCGCGCCTCGCCGTCGCGTCCCAGGCTGAACCATTCGTCAATACTTCCGAGGGAAACGAATGCCAATCGCGCCTCGAGGCGCAGGTCGATCGCGCGCTGCTCGCGCAGCGTCGATTCCGGCTGCCTGTCGACAGCATCCATCGCAACCTTGAAATACTGGGTGGCTTCACGAAAGGCCGAGCGAGCAAACGCCTTTTTCGCAGCCATATGTCCGTAACGATCCGCTTTGCCCCATTCCTGCGCCCTAGCCGCGTGGTGGCACAGCGCCTCCGAGAGATCTTCAGCACTTGCGCCGGAAGCCTCCAGCGCGGTGAGTATCCGTCGGTGCAGCACCTCGCGTTGCGAGCGCAAAATCGAATCGTAGGCAACCTCGCGGACGAGGTCGTGCGCGAATACGTAGTCCGGCTGCGACATGGAGCGGGACTCGTTGAGAAAATCCAGGATTTCGAGCGACCAGAGCCGGCTCTGCAGCTGCGCGATCGGCATGCCTGTAACAGTAGCCAGCAATTGCGGCGAAACGCGCGATCCGATGACCGACGCAATTTGCAGCAAGCTCTTGTCCTCCTTGGGCAGGCGATCAATGCGCGAGGCAATCACACCCTGCACGGTCGGCGGAATTTCCAGTGCCTCCCACTGCGCGGGTTCCGCGAACCGGGCGGCATCGGACCCGGTGACGCCGCGGTCGATCAGCTGCCGCGCGACCTCCTCGATGAAGAGCGGAATCTGGCCGGTATGGCGAAGGATGCGGCTCTTGAGCGCGGCAAGTCCCACTTCCTGGCCGAGCAGGCTGTCGAGCAGGGCGTTGGCCGAATTCGTGTCGAGCGAGCGCAGCCAGATCCGGCGCACATCAAGATTCGACAACCAGCCCGGCGAATCTTCGGTTCGCCACGTCAGCAGCAGCAAGAGGGGCCGGTGGGCGGCCAAAGACATCATGGCTTCGACCGCGGCTTGGCTCTGGCTGTCGATCCAGTGCAAATCCTCCAGCAGCAGCAGAGTCGGGTGCGTTGAGATCGCCCTTTCCGCTACATGGCACACCGCGTCGATGATCACGCGCCGGCGCAACAGCGGCTCCAGCGAAGCCCAGCGTGTATCGGTGACCGGCCGGTCGAGCACCGCGCACAACGCCGCCGGCCAGAGATCGGCATGGGCGGAAGCCCCTTCCGTCGGCGCCGCAGCGTCTTCGGGGGACAAATCGCCCGCACGCAGAACGGACTGAAGCAGCTTCTTCAGCAACGAATAGGGCACGGTCTGCTCAAGCGGATTGCATTCTGCTTCGACAACCTGCCAGTCCTGCCGTCGCAAGCCTTCGACGAACTCATGCGCCATGCGAGACTTGCCGACCCCGGCGGTTCCGACCAGGGCTACGATCTGTCCCGAGGTACGCGCCTCCTGCGCAGTGCGCCGGAGCAAGGAAGATTCCTCCGTGCGTCCCACGAAGGACGAGAGTCCCTTTGTCGAACGGGCCCTCCACCGTGTAAGTCCGCTGATCTCGATCAGCTCGTAGCAAGGCACCGGCCCCGGAAAGCCCTCCATCTTTCGCGGCGGCAGGGTCTTGAACGTGACAAGCCCTGCGGACAGGCTCTGACAGGATTCCGACACCAGGATTTGCCCGGCCTGGGCAGCGCTCTCGAACCGCTTGACCAGATGGACCGCAGGCCCGCCGGCCTCGTAGATCGAGGAGAAATCAGCCTCGATGGTGTGGGTGACGACATAGCCCGAATGCAGGCCAACCCGTACGTGGAGCTTCGGGTCATTCAGGAGCTTGATGCGGCGAACCAGATCGACGGCGGCATGACATGCCATCACGGCATGATTGTCGTCAGCGTGCGGCGCACCGAACAGCGCAATCAACCCGTCGCCGCCCTCCTTGCTGACGATGCCGCGGTTGCGGCGGACCGCCGTGCGCATGGCAACAAGGGCGGGTTCGAGCCGGGAAATCGCCTCCTCGGGATCAAGATCCGAGATCAGGTCGGTGGACCGTTGCAGGTCGACGCAGAGAACTGTGAGGTACTTCCGTTCCCCGGCAATGCGGCCGCGAGCCTCGACCGGCGGAGCGCTCGGCGCCATGACCGGGCGATCCGGCACCGCCGCCCCGCAGGAGGAGCAGAACAGATCACCGGCCTTCAGGACCGAAAGACAGACCTGGCAAGTCACCCGAGCTTCCTCCTGCCGTCGCATCACATTAGCGAAAGACTTCGACGGAACAAGCGGTTATGCCGTCCATTTCCATGGCCGGGCGCGGACCTTCCATGCATGGCTTGGCGGTATCGAGGGCGGGATCCTTACAGCGAAGCGACCGGCTGCAAACAACCCCGGCAGCACTAGTCCGGCCCGAAACAGGGCGAAAACTCTACAATTTGCGGAAGAAACCGGTGACGAACCCATGGAAGATGCTGGCTCGCCGGCGCCCACAACCCTCGAAAATAACCTACGGCGAAACTTGCATTGTTGGGCGCGGCCGCGCTTGTCTTTCTGCTACTGACGTAGACTTGAATCGAGCGCTTGCCGGCTCTACAGGCGCCTATTCATTCGCAATTCCCATTTCCTTGATGACGCGGCCGTATTTCGCCAGTTGATCGCGCGTCATCGAGCGCAATTCTTCCGGCGAATTGCCGCGCACTGCAAAGCCGAGTTCCTCAAGCTTGCGGCGTACGTCGCCGTCGCCGAGCGCCTTGCGCACTTCCGCATTCAGCCGCGCGATGATGTCCTTCGACGTACCAGCCGGTGCGAGCATCGCGAACCACGAATTGAAGAAGAAGCCCGGCAATCCCGATTCCGAAACTGTCGGCACGTCTGGAAACTGAGCGAGCCTTTGTTCGGTCGTTACCCCAATCAGCCGAAGCTGACCGCCGCGCACTAACGCCGCAACTGTACCCAATCCCTGGAAGCCAACCGGAATCTGTCCCGCAGCAACGTCCGTTGCCGCTTGCGTCGCGCCCTTATAGGGCACATGCGTCAGCGAAATCCCGGCGGCGGATGCAAACATCGCCATCGCCAGGTGCTGCGGGCTGCCGGGACCGCCGGAGCTATAGTCGATTTTGCCGGGCGTCGCCTTGGCCGCAGTGATCAGATCGGCTGCGGACTTGAAATTCGTCTGGTTACCGGCGACCAGCCCCCACTCTACTGTCGCTACCAGCGACACCGGTTCAAAATCCTTCAGGACGTCCCAGCGCATCTTCGATTGCAGGTGAGGCACCATGGTCATGATGCTGTCGTTGAAGCCGCCAATCGTATAGCCATCCGGCTCGGCGCGCGCCACCTGCTCTGCACCGATCAGGCCGGAGGCGCCGGGCAGATTCAGGATCACAATCTGCTGGCCCATATTGTCGGCCATCTTCTGCGTGACGATCCGCGCGGCGACATCGACCGCACTCGCCGCCGCCAGGGGCACGATCATCTTGATCGGCCGGTCCGGATAATTTGTTTGGGCTGAAAGGTGGAAAGTAGGCAAGGAGACGAACGCAAGGACGAACGGCAGCAAAAAGCGCATGCATTTCTCCCATCTGCAGGCCGCGGTTCTGTCGCCGCGGTGCCCATGAGCCGAGATTGCGCCGAATATTCTGGCTTGGCAATCGGCTCCAGGGTCCGGCAGGACTAGAGCAACTTGCCGTCCGGCCCAAAGAACGGATGAGGTCCGTCGAACGACCCGATCGGCACCTGATGCGTGACGAGGTTGCCAAATCCCTCGCCGGGAAACCAGGTATGCAGATGAAAGGCCGGCGGCTCGACTTTGAACGACGGTTGACGCAAATGCGAAAGGTCGAGGTCGACCGCATGATTGGGTGCGGGACAAATCGTGGTCGGAACGCCCGCAAACATAGTGAGCGTCGCGCGATGAATGTGGCCGGTCGCGACAAGCCGGATGCGGGAATGACGCCGGACGATCCGCGCCAGCGCATCTGCATTGAGGAGATTCTGGCGGTCCATGTGCCAAATGCCGGCCTCGAACGGCGGATGATGCAGGAAAATCAGCGCAGGCTTCTGCGGCGCCGAGGCCAGCGTTGCGTCGAGCCACTCAAGTGTCAACGAATCCAGTTGCCCATACGGCTTGCCGGGCACGCTTGAATCGAGCAACAAGATCTCGATCCCCCCGATCTCGATCCGTTGATCCAGGGGGCCCGATGCTTGCGCATAGTTCGACCTTGGAAATGCAGCGCGCATCATCTCGCGCGCGTCGTGATTGCCGGGAATGGATGCGAAGGACAGCCGCAACGGCGCCAACAGGCGCTTCAGGTGCTCGTACTCTTCCACCGTCGGAGTGTCCGCGAGGTCGCCCGATATCACCACAAAGTCCGGCGCGGGGTTGAACTCGTTCAGTGCCGCGACGCACCTCTCGAGCGCTTTTGCCGTGTCGACGCGGCCATAGGCCAGCGCGTCCGGCCGCTTGATATGCAGGTCGGAAATCTGCGCAATGCAAACAGGCTTTTGCGGCATTTCAGACTTCCAGCGGCAACAGTCGAACGGCTTCAGGCGCGACCAACAGCCCGATCCGTTCGCCAGGCTTCGCCTGTACCGTATTCGGTGCGTCAACATTGAGCGGCCGGTCGGAGATGCCGGCAACGGCGATTCGTTGCCGGTCGCCCGTGAAGCTGACGCTCTC
>DATEJC010000693.1:0-4490 GCA_035278345.1 Bradyrhizobium sp.
CCCATATCCACGCGCCGCCGCGTCACCAGCAGGGCGGCACGCGCCAGCGACCCCAAAGTCGTGTCGGGCGAATTGCCACTGAGCAAGCTCAACCGCGCCGAACGCGCGGCGGAGCGGCGGCAGGCGATCATCGAGGCGGCGATGGAGGAATTCATCTTGCGCGGCTTCGCCGCCACACGGCTCGACGACGTCGCCAGGCGCGCGGGCGTCGCCAAGGGCACGATCTACCTGCACTTCAAGGACAAGGAATCGATGTTCGAGGAATTGATCCGCACCGCTATTGTGCCGCTGGTCGGCCGCATGCAGGCGCCGCCGCCGGCAGGCGGGACGGTGCGCGACTTCGTCGAAGCCTTCGCGCTCAATTTCATCCGGGAAGTCGCGACCACGCGGCGCGGCGACATCGTGCGGCTGATCGTCGCCGAAGGGCCGCGCTTTCCGGCGATTGCCGACTTCTATTACCGCGAGGTGGTCTCCAAGGGCCTCGCCGGAATGCGGGCGATGATCGAGCTCGGCATTGCCCGGGGAGAGATCGCAAACAAGAACCTCGCGAAATTTCCGCAAATCATGGTGGCGCCCGCGCTGGTCGCGGTGATCTGGCAGAGCCTGTTCGCAAAACATGCGCCGCTCGACGCGATTGAGATGCTGCGCACTCATCTCGATCTGATCTTTGGCGAACGGAGGACGACATGACCTCGTCGCGAATGACGACACGGCTTCTCGCGGCGCTGGCGCTGGCGGTGACGCTTGCCGGATGCAACGACAAGCGCGATCCCGGTTTCCAGGGCTGGGTCGAAGCCGACATGATCTTTGTCAGCCCCGACGAAAGCGGCCGCGTCACCAAGCTCCTCGTCCGCGAGGGCGACGAGGTGAAGGTCGGCCAGCAGCTCTATTCCGTCGACGACGACCTGCAACTGGCCGACCTCAACCAGAACAAGGCGACGCTGGCCAACGCGCAGCAGACCTATGACCGCGCGGCGTCGCTGAGCAAGACCGGCTCGGGCACGCAGGCTTCGCTCGATTCCGCCGTCTCCGCGCTGCGGGTGGCGGAAGCGCGCGTCAACACCTCGGAGACGCGGCTGTCGCGCCGCAAGGGTTTTGCGCCGGTCGCCGGCACCATCCAGCAGATCTATTTCCGCGAAGGCGAGATGGTGCCGGAGCGACGGCCGGTGCTGTCGATCATGCCGCCCGGAAACATGAAGGTCCGCTTCTTCGTGCCGGAGACCGAGCTGCCGAAGCTCGCGATCGGCGACGAGGTGAAGGTGACCTGCGACAACTGCTCGGCCGATCTCACGGCGAAAATATACTTCATTGCCACCACGGCGGAGTACACCCCGCCCGTGATCTACAGCCTCGATGAGCGCAACAAGCTCGTCTATCTGATCCAGGCGCGGCCCTCGCGGCCCGATGCGCTGCGCGTCGGCCAGCCGATCAGCGTCTATCTCAACGCGCCTACGCCGGTTGCAGCGAAGCGATGAATGACGTCTTACCATCCTCCGCGCCCGATATCGCCATCGATGTGAAGGGGCTGACCAAGTCGTTCAGCGGGCGCACGGTGGTGCAGAACCTGTCGATGCAGGTCAGGCGCGGCTCGATCTACGGCTTCCTTGGCCCCAACGGGTCCGGCAAGACGACGACCATTCGCATGCTCTGCGGCCTGCTCACACCCGACAGCGGCACCGGCACGTGTCTGGGCTACGACATCCGCCGCGACGCGGACAAGATCAAGCTGCGCGTCGGCTACATGACGCAGCGTTTCTCGCTCTACCAGGACCTCTCCGTACGCGAGAATCTCGAATTCGTCGCGCGGCTCTACGGCATTCCCGACCCGCGCGGCGCTGCGCGGGACATGATCAACCGTCTCGGCCTGTCCGGCCGCGAGGAGCAGCTCGCCGGCGAGCTCTCCGGCGGCTGGAAGCAGCGGCTCGCGCTCGGCGCCTGCACCTTGCCGAGCCCGCAATTGCTGCTGCTCGACGAGCCGACCGCCGGCGTCGACCCCAAGGCGCGGCGCGATTTCTGGAACGAGATCCACGCGCTCGCCGAGGAAGGGCTGACCGTCCTCGTCTCCACCCACTACATGGACGAGGCCGAGCGCTGTCACGAGATCGCCTATATCGCCTATGGCAATCTGCTGGCGCACGGCACGGTCGAGGAGGTGATCGCGCATTCCGCGCTTTCGACCTGGAACGTCACCGGCGACCTCAATGGCCTTGCCGCCGAACTCACCGGCAAACCCGGCATCGACATGGTGGCGCCGTTTGGCACCTCGCTGCACGTCTCCGGCCGCGACCAGGCGGCGCTCGAAGCCAGCATCGCGCCGTACCGCGACAGCGGCAAATGGCAGTGGCAGAAGAGCGAGCCGTCGCTGGAAGACGTGTTCATCGACCTGATGAACCGCTCCAAGGACAATTTCCAATGAGCGTGACTTCCTCATCCGCGCAGGCCCGCGAGGCCAGGGACACCTTCGGCTTCTGGCGGCGCAGCTATGCCATGCTGCTCAAGGAGTTCATCCAGCTCCGGCGCGACCGCGTGTCGTTCGCGATGATCGTGATGATCCCGGTGATGCAGCTTCTGCTGTTCGGCTACGCCATCAACACCACGCCGCGCAATCTGCCGAGCGCGGTGCTGCTGCAGGAGGATTCCGATCTCGGGCGTTCGATCCTCAAGGCGATGGAGAACACTGCCTATTTCCGCTTCACCCGCGAAGTGCATACGGTCGAGGAGTTCGACTACCTCCTGCAATCCGGCAAGGTGCTGTTCGGGGTCGAGATCCCCCGCGGCTTCGAGCGGGCGGTGCGGCGCGGCGACAAGCCGGCGCTGCTGGTCGCCGCTGACGCTACCGATCCCGTCGCCGCGGGTTCCGCGCTCTCCGCGCTTGGTCCTCTGGTACAGACCGCGCTGGACCACGATCTGCACACCGGCGATCCCGCGAATATGCCGTTCGAGATCAGGACGCATGCGCGCTACAATCCCGCGGCATCCTCGCGGCTCAACATCGTGCCGGGCCTCGTCGGCACCATCCTCACCATGACCATGCTGATCTTTACTGCGCTGTCGGTGACGCGCGAGATCGAGCGCGGCACCATGGAGAGCTTGCTGTCGATGCCGATCAAGCCTGTCGAGGTGATGTTCGGCAAGATCGTGCCGTATGTGCTGGTCGGATTCGTCCAGGCGACGCTTATCATCGGCATCGGCGTTTTCCTGTTCGGCGTGCCGATCCTCGGCAGCGTGCTTATGCTCGCGGTGCTGTCGACGCTGTTCATCACGACCAATCTTTCCATCGGCTACACTTTCTCCACCATCGTGCAGAACCAGCTGCAGGCGATGCAGCTGTCGATGATGTTCTTCCTGCCCAGCATCCTCTTGTCGGGCTTCATGTTTCCGTTCGCGGGCATGCCGGTCTGGGCGCAATATCTCGGCGAAGGCCTGCCGCTGACGCATTACATCCGTATCGTTCGCGCGGTCATGCTGAAGGGTGCTACCGTCGCAAACGTGCAGTACGACACGATTGCACTTATTGCCCTGATGTTGCTGGCAATGACGATTGCGGTTACACGTTTCCGTCGCACGCTCGACTGAGGCGAACGTACCCGCTGCAATCTCTGTTTCGTTCGGTGCAATTCGATTTGAGAAGCAACGATGATTCTTCTGACGCCATGGGGAGGCAAGAAGCGCGAGGTCGTGTCCTCCGACTTCGATTTTGCGCTGACGCAGGAGATCCTCCGTACCGAGCTGATCCGCATCAAGGCGCTGATCGGAACGGCGGCGTTCCTCGGGGCCATGCTCTGGACCATCTATCTCCTTGCGCCGGAGACGGTGAGCCGCGTCTGGATGGGGCATCTCAAACCCCAGTATCTTTATTCGATCCTGGTCCCGTTCATCCTGTTCGAGTTCTGGGTCCATGCCGTGATCAAGCGGCATCTCGAGCTCAACCAGGACGTCCCTACCTTTCGCCGCTATCTCGGCGCCTTCATCGAGACCTCGATGCCGACGGTGGCGCTGGCGCTGCATATCAACGCCATGGGTTCGGTGCAGGCGCTCGGCTTCGTGGTGCCGATGGCCTACTTCATCTTCATCATTCTTTCGACGTTGCGGCTGGATTTCTGGTTGTCGACCTTCACCGGCTTCGTCGCCGCGACCGAATTGCTTGCCATGGCGATGTTCTATCATCCGGATGCGCCGCCGGACCTGTTCTTTAACGGTGCGCGCAGCATGATCCTGCTGATCGGCGGCATGCTGGCGGGGGCGGTCGGCATGCAGCTGCGCCGGCAGTTCGAGGCGAGCATCAAGGCGGCGACCGCGCGCGACCGCATCACCAACTTGTTCGGCCAGCACGTTTCGCCGCAGGTGGTCGAGCGGCTGATGCTGGAAGGCAAGGGCGCGGAGAGCGACATCCGCCGCGTCGCGGTGATGTTCGTCGATTTCCGCAGCTTCACCGCCGGCGCCCGCGAGCGTTCGCCGCAGGAGGTGGTCGACCGCCTCGACGGCGCGTT
>DATEJC010000694.1:0-2916 GCA_035278345.1 Bradyrhizobium sp.
GTCCCGGAATGACGGTGGTGGTTGTTCGCTACTCCGCCGCCTCGGTCGCTGCCAGCGCCGGATAGTCTGTGTAGCCCTTCGCCCCGCCGCCGTAGAACGTGCTCTTGTCCCAGGCATTCAGCGGCGCGCCCTTCTTCAGGCGCTCCACGAGGTCGGGGTTTGAGATGAAGGGCTTGCCGAACGCGATCAGATCGGCGGCGTTGGCGTCCAGCTGCTTGTTGGCGAGCTCGAAGTCGTAGCCATTGTTGGCGATGTAGGCGCGGCTGAACCGCTTGCGCAGGCTGCCGTAATCGAACGGCGCGATATCGCGCGGCCCGCCGGTCGCGCCCTCGATGACGTGGACATAGGCCAGCTTCAGCGCATTGAACCCTTCCACGATGTGATCGAACAGCGGCTGCGGGTTCGAATCGGATACGTCATTGGCGGGTGTCACCGGAGAGATGCGGATGCCGGTGCGCTCGGGGCCGGCGATCCCTGCGACCGCATTCGACACTTCCAGCATCAGTTTCGCGCGGTTTTCGATCGAACCGCCATAGGCATCTGTGCGCTTGTTGGCGCCGTCCTTGGCGAACTGGTCGAGCAGATAGCCGTTGGCCCCGTGGATCTCGACACCGTCGAAACCGGCGGCGAGCGCATTCTCCGTGCCGCGCTTGAAGTCGTCGATGATGCCCGGAATCTCGGAAAGCTCGAGCGCGCGGGGCTCGGAGATGTCGGTGAAGGTGCCATTGACGAAGGTCTTGCCCTTGGCGCGGATCGCACTGGGCGCCACCGGCTTGCCGCCGCCAGGCTGCAGCGAGTCATGCGAGACGCGGCCGACATGCCAAATCTGGATGAAGATGCGCCCGCCGCGCTCATGCACGCGGTCGGTGACCTCGCGCCAGCCCGCCACTTGCTCCTTTGAATAGATGCCGGGCGTGTCCTGATAGCCCTGGCCCTGTTGCGACACCTGGCTCGCCTCGGTGACGAGGAGGCCTGCGGAAGCGCGCTGGCTGTAATACTCGACCGCGAGCGGGCTCGGCACCATGCCGGGCGGCACCGCGCGGTTGCGCGTCAGCGGCGCCATCACCAGGCGGTTCGGCAGGGCGATCGGGCCGAGCTTGAAGGGCTCGAAGAGTTTGGAGGGGCTCATGTCACGGCTTTCGGACAATGAAAGATAAGGCAGAGTTGGGCATCGCGGGAAATTGCGCAAGGCGGCAGCTATTCGCAGCCCGCATCCTAGCCCCGCACGATCCCGCCCATATGACCGGCATCGAGAAACAGCGTGTGGCCGTTGACGTAGGAGGATTCATTCGAAATCAGGAACAGCGCAGCATAGCCGACCTCCCAGCCGGTGCCCTGGCGGCCGAAAGGCACCGTGAGGGCCCGATCGGGTCGCCGGCGGCTCGCATCGCGTCCCATTGGACTATCGATGAAGCCGGGCGCGATCACATTGCAGCGAACGCCGTTCTCTTCGCCCGCGCGCGCGATTGCGCGGCCCAGCGCGATCTGCGCCGCCTTCGATGATTCATACGCCGGATTGCGCCCGTTGGCGCGCTGGCTCGCCATCGACGACGTCAGCACGATCGCTCCGCCCGGCGCCATCATCGTCAGCGCTTTCTGCGCGAACAGCATGTGGCTGCGCACGTTCACGGCATAGTCGTGGTCCCATGCTTCCGCCGTCATCTTTGCCAGCGGCAGCCCGCAGGAAATCCCGACATTGAGCGCGAGCCCGTCGAGCCCGCCGAGCTTTTGCACGCAGCGCTCGACGGCCGGAGCAATCGCCGAGGCATCCGAGACGTCGACGACCTCGGTGAACGCCTTGCCGCCTTCGGAGGTTATTTGCGAAACCGTATTGTCCGCCGCATCCTTGTTGACGTCGATGCATGCGACATGCGCGCCCTCGCGCGCAAACAGCACGCTCATCGCGCGTCCATTTCCGATCGGCGGATCCTCGTCGACGATCTTGCGCTGACCCGCACCGACCACGATGATCCTGCGTCCTGCCAACCGGCCACGGCCGGGCGCGAGTCCCAGCGTTTCCGGATGCAGCGAGGCGGACGGATCGAGCTGCCGCGGCGCTTGCGTCGTGGTGGACATGGCGTGCCTCCTTGATGCCTGTTCATTGTTCGTCATGGCCGGGCTTGACCCGGCCATCCACGTCTTTGGTCGGCAAAGGAAGCAAGTCGTGGATGCCCGGGTCAAGCCCGGGCATGACGGCTTATCGCACCCCGAGAAAATCCCGCTTGCCGATCTCGACGCCGTTGTGGCGCAAGATGCCGTGGGCGATGGCGGCGTGGAAATAGAAATTCGGCAGCGCAAAGGCTGAAAGGAATTGCTGGCCCTTCAGCGTCAGCTGATTGTTCGGCCCGGCCGGGAAGGTGACGTCGCGCGCATCCGCGCCGTCGAACTGCGCCGGCTTGAACGCCTTCACATAGGCGACGACCTTGGCGATGCGCTGGCGCAGTTCCTCAAAACTCTTCTCGGTGTCCTGCGTGACCGGCACCTCGCTGCCGGTCAGCCGCGCGCAGCCTTTCGCAGCGAAATCGCAGGCCGTCTGGATCTGGCGGGTGAGCGGAAACATGTCCGGATAAAGCCGTGCGGAGAGCAGCACCTCGGGCTGGATGTTCTTCGCCTTGCAGTGCGCCTCGGCCTTGCCGAGGATGGCGTCGAGGCTGCCCAGGATCTGCAGGAAAGCGGGAACGGTGGCGTCGTAAAAGGACATGTGATGCTCTTTTCGTGAGGTGGAAGTTTCGGTTGCAGCAAACTGCGTTCTCGAAATGGGGTAGAGCGCAGTGAAATACAACTGATATTGCAGTGCGGGGTGAGGCGATCCTTTCGTCATTCCGGGGCGCCGCGAAGCGGCGAGCCCGGAATCCATACGCCGGGCCGGTCGTTGTCTCGATAATTGAATTGACGAATTTCTTTGAATCAACAGCC
>DATEJC010000695.1:0-2038 GCA_035278345.1 Bradyrhizobium sp.
CACCAATGCGGCCTGCGGTGGCGTGCCGTTGGTCGAGCCCGCAACCAACACCGCCTTCAGTTGCGCAAGTCCTGCGAATTTGCCGTCGGCGTCCATTGCCGCCGCGCCGGAGAAGCCGATCGCCGGCGCGGGCGAGATCTCAGCGCCGTTGAGCGAGGCTCTGACGCTGCTGACAGCATTGCCGCCGCCCTGGTTTTGCGGATCGGCGATCCCGGTCAGATCGACCGCTGTCTTGCCGCCGCCACCGGCGAGGTTCAGCGGCGTCAGCCCGCGCGCGCCGTAGATGCGAAGCAGGGCCACGTCGCGCTCCCTGTCCTCGGCGATGCGGTCGGCATTGCCAAAGCCGGGAATCGCGATGGTGATGCAGGCATCGATGAGCTGGCGATCGGTGAGGATGCTGCCGTCCTCGGCGACGACGATGCCGGTGCCGTATTCCACGGTCTTGCGCGGCGGCGGACCCGCCTGCGGCCCCGTCGGGAAGGGCGTGAAAGCGCTCGACATCGCGATGACGACCGGCTCGACGGTGTTTTCGACCGCCTGGTCGTACAGGATGGTCATGATGCGGACCTCGTCGCCCTTGAAGGTACCGCGCAGGTAAAATTTCTTCAGGCCCTGCAGGCCCGACAACACGAAGAAATCCGGTTTCACCACGCTGTATTCGATCTTGCGCCCGACTGGCTCCTTCTTCTCCTGCTCAGCGAGCTTTGCCGTACTGGGGTTGGTCTCCTTGCGCCGGGTGAGCACGATCTGCACCGTGCCGGTCGGTGAGGTCCATTTGGCCCCGCCGGCGTCACCGCTCTGCTGCGGCACCAGTTTCTGGGGGATGCCGAGCCGCACACCGGTGCCGGCATCGGTGATGATCTTCCAGCCGACGCTCTCCTGCCGCTTCTTCGCGGTCTCGGCGAGGGCGCTACGCTCCTGCGGGTTGAGCACGCCGGTCTGCTTGGCGCCGCGGCTCTTCTGGAATTCCTTGATGGCGTTGACCATGCGCTCACTGACTTCGCCCGTGATCGCGCCGTTATATTCGCCGACCCAGGCAAGGTCCGATTGCAGCGCCAGCCGCTCGGCCTGCGCCATGGCATTGGCGGTGTCGGCCGGGGACTGCATTCCTGGCGGACGGATCGTCGTGGTCGCCACCGGCTTCGGCCTGGCGCCCGCGGTGGCCGGCGCCTGCATCTGGGCCTGCGCGGCGCTAGCCAGACCTGCGACCAGCAATGTTGCCGAAAGCACCGTTCTCATGACAAATCCCGGGGATTGCAGCCAATGCCGATTATGCACATCTGCTTGGTAGGCAACAACCGGACGCCGGTTCAGAGGGAAATGGCCCGTCAATGCTGAGCGACAAGGAACTAGAACGCTACGCCCGCCACATCGTGCTGCGCGAGGTCGGTGGCCCCGGCCAGGCGGCGCTGAAGGAGGCGTCCGTGCTTGTCATCGGCGCGGGTGGCCTCGGCGCGCCGGCGTTGATGTATCTCGCTGCGGCCGGCGTCGGCACGCTCGGCGTGGTCGACGACGACAAGGTGTCGTTGTCCAACCTGCAGCGCCAGATCATCCACTCGACGCCGGAAGTCGGCCGGCTCAAGGTCGACAGCGCGGCCGAGCAGATCCGCGCGCTCAACCCGCATGTGCTGTTCGAATCCCATGCGGTGCGGCTCAACGCGGCCAATGCGATGGCTATCATCGGCGGCTACGACCTCGTGCTCGACGGCTCCGACAATTTCGAGACGCGCTATCTCGTGTCCGACGCCTGCTACCTCGCCGCCAAGCCGCTGATCACGGCTGCGCTCGGCATGTTCGATGGCTCGCTGACCACGATCCGGGCTCATGAGCGCAACGCCGACGGCGAGCTGAACCCGACCTATCGCTGCCTGTTTCCGGAGCCGCCGCCCGCGGGCACCGTGCCGACCTGCGCGGAAGCCGGCGTGATGGGCGCGCTGGCTGGCGTACTTGGCTCGATGATGGCGATGGAGGCGATCCGCGAGATCGTCGGCTTTGGCGAGGGGCTTGTGGGCCGCCTGCTGATGATCGATGCGCTGTC
>DATEJC010000696.1:0-2080 GCA_035278345.1 Bradyrhizobium sp.
GCCTCATAATCCTGCGGCGGCACCACGCCGCCGATGATGATCATGATGTCCTCGCGGCCGTGCTTCTTCAGCGCAGCCTTCAATTCCGGCACGGCGGTGAGATGAGCGGCCGCGAGCGACGACACGCCAAGGATATGAACGTCGTTCTCGACTGCCTGCCGCGCCGCCTCGTCGGCGGTGGCAAACAACGGCCCGATATCGACGTCGAAGCCGACATCGGCAAAGGCCGACGCGATCACCTTCTGGCCGCGGTCGTGACCGTCCTGGCCGATCTTGGCGACGAGGATGCGGGGGCGGCGGCCCTCGGCTTCCTCAAAGGCGTCGATCAGCGCCTGCACTTTCTCGACCTTGTTGTTGGACATCGCGGAGGCCTCGCGCTTGTAAACGCCGGTGATGGATTTGATCTCGGCGCGGTGACGGCCGAACACCTTTTCCATCGCGTCCGAAATTTCGCCGACGGTCGCCTTGGCGCGCGCCGCATCGATAGCAAGCGCCAGCAAATTGCCATTGCCTTCGCCGGCCGAGCGGGTCAGCGCAGCCAGCGCATCGTCGACATCCTTCTGGTTGCGCTCGCTCTTCAGCCGCTTCAGCTTGTCGATCTGTAGCCGCCGCACGGTGGAATTCTCCACCTTGAGGATTTCGATCGGCGCTTCGTCTGATGGCTTGTACTTGTTGACGCCGATTACGGCCTGGCGGCCGGCATCGATGCGGGCCTGCGTCTTGGCGGAGGCTTCCTCGATGCGGAGTTTTGGCACGCCGGCCTCGATGGCTTTTGCCATGCCGCCCAGCGCTTCCACTTCCTGGATGTGGCCCCAGGCCTTTTGCGCGAGGTCGCGGGTCAGCCTCTCGACATAGTACGAGCCGCCCCAGGGATCGATGATGCGGTTGGTGCCGCTTTCCTGCTGCAGGAACAGCTGCGTGTTGCGGGCGATGCGCGCGGAAAAATCGGTCGGCAGCGCCAGCGCTTCGTCGAGCGCGTTGGTATGCAGCGACTGGGTATGCCCTTGCGTTGCCGCCATCGCCTCGATGGTGGTGCGCATCACATTGTTGAAGACGTCCTGCGCGGTCAGCGACCAGCCGGAGGTCTGGCAATGCGTGCGGAGGGACAGCGAGCGCGGGTCCTTCGGGCTGAAAGGCTTCAGCAGCTTGGCCCACAAGAGCCGCGCCGCGCGCATCTTGGCGACTTCCATGAAAAAATTCATGCCGATCGCCCAGAAGAACGACAGCCGCGGCGCGAAACGGTCGACGTCGAGCCCGGCCGCGAGACCGGCGCGCAGATACTCGACGCCGTCAGCCAGCGTATAGGCGAGCTCAAGATCCTGCGTCGCGCCCGCCTCCTGCATGTGATAGCCGGAGATCGAGATCGAATTGTACCTCGGCATCTTTTGCGAGGTGTAGGCAAAGATATCGGAGATGATCCGCATCGAGGGCGCCGGCGGATAGATGTAGGTGTTGCGCACCATGAACTCTTTCAGGATGTCGTTCTGGATCGTTCCTGAAAGTTTTTCCGGCGGCACGCCCTGTTCGCCCGCGGCGGCGACGAACAGCGCGAGGATCGGCAGCACCGCGCCGTTCATGGTCATCGACACGCTCATCTTGTCGAGCGGGATGCCCGCAAACAGCGTACGCATGTCGTAGATGGAGTCGATGGCGACACCGGCCATGCCGACGTCGCCGGAGACGCGCGGATGATCCGAGTCATAGCCGCGGTGGGTGGCAAGATCGAAGGCGACCGACAGGCCTTTCTGGCCCGCGGCTAGATTGCGGCGATAGAAGGCGTTGGAATCTTCCGCCGTGGAGAAGCCGGCATACTGCCGGATGGTCCAGGGCTGGTTGACGTACATGGTCGGGTAGGGACCGCGCAGATAGGGCACCACGCCCGGCCAGGTCTCGAGGAAGTCGATGCCGGCAAGATCGCTCTCGCCGTAGACCGATTTCACCGGAATGCCTTCCGGCGTGAGCCAAGGTTCGGCGGCGGCAGACGGCTCGGCCGCCTTGCTCTGCGCGAAGTCGATCTTTGTGAAGTCAGGGATGCGGATCATCGGCGTTGCCCGTACAGAATGCTCTCAAAGACAACGCC
>DATEJC010000697.1:0-9034 GCA_035278345.1 Bradyrhizobium sp.
CGTTCGTCGCGCAGCAGGGTGCGGCGGACCTTTCCGGAATCGTCGCGCGGGCTGGCGCCCACGACTTCGAAACTTTCCGGATGCTTGTAGCGGCTTAGCCGGTCTGCGAGGAACGCCCCCATGCCATCAGCCACGGCTTGCGGCTGCGCGCCGGCGTTGAGCTCGAGGATGGCGTGAACCCGCTGGCCCAATTCGTCATCGGGCAGGCCCACCACGACCGCCGACCGCACGTCGGGATGCTCGCTCACCGCGGCTTCGACCTCCGCCGGATAGATATTGGCGCCGCCTCGCAGGATCATGTCGGCGAGCCGGTCGCCGAGATAGAGATACCCTTCGGCATCGAGCCTTCCGATATCGCCGAGCGATTCCCAGCCGTCCGCCCGTCGCTTCGGCTCCGCGCCGAGGTAATGATAGGTGCTGCCGGGGCCGTCATTGGGCAGGAAGTAGATTTCGCCGGTCTCGCCCGGCGCGACGTCCTTGCCGTCCTCGCCGATAATGCGCAGGCGGCAAGTCTCGCCGATCTTGCCGACCGACCCCTTGTGCGCGAGCCACTCGACGCCGTTGACGACACAGAACCCTTGCCGCTCGGTGCCGCCATAAAGCTCCCAGATGCGCTCGGGCCCAAGCCACTCGATCCATTTCTCCTTCAGCCAGGGCGGCATGGGGGCCGCCATATGGAACACGATTTTCAGATTCGAGAGATCGTAGGCGTTCCGCACGTTCTCCGGCAGCGCCCAGATGCGATGCATCATGGTCGGTACGAAGTTGACCCATTGCACGCGCTCCTTCTCGATCAGCCGCAGCGTCTCTTCCGCATCGAACTTCACCATGCCGGTGACACGCCCGCCGGCGAACAGGGCCGCGTGCGACAGGATGAACGGGGCATTGTGATAGAGCGGGCCGGGATTGAGCAGCGAGGTGCCGCTGCTGATGCCCAGCAACTGCTCGGCCGCAGTGTCGGTGACCGCGGGATTGTGGTCGAGGATTACTTTCGGCCGCCCTGTCGAGCCTCCGCTGGTCATTGCCTTCCAGTACCGTGCCACCGGATTGGAGATCGGCTCGTCGGAAAAGGCTTTCAGTGAAAAATCCGCCGGCAAACGGTTCGGCGCATTCCAGTCCGCTTCGCCGCCGACCACCAGCGCGGGCTTGAGAATCTCCAGCACCGCCGCGGCCTCGCCGCGCGGCAGCCGCCACGACAGCGATGTTGGAGTCGCGCCGCACTTCCACACCGCGAACGTGGTCTCGTAGAATGCGTTGCTGTTCGGCAGCCCGATTGCGACAAAATCGCCGGGCTTGACGCCCCGCTCTGCGAATGCCCGCGCGCGCCGGTTGGCGTTGCGCTCGAGCTGTTCCCAGGTAATGGCGTCGTCGCCATGACTGACCGCGATCGTATCCCTGGGCTTGCGCTCGGCATACCAGCGCGGCACGTCGGCGAGGGGGATGAGCATGGGCGTTTCCGTGATGACGCTTGCTGACGCGGGTACGCGGCCTTGGAACCACTTCATCAAGGGCGCATGGCAGGAGTCAAGGTTTGTCCTTTGCTTCACCGAGCCACATTTGTGTAAAATGTGCTCGCCCGTCCGGATGGCCACTCATGGCCGCCGGCCGCAAAGCGGAAGGGCAGAGCGTCCCCTCGACCTTGGTGGAGGCACGCAGATGAAAGCCTACATGCTGATAACCGGATCCGGGCCGATCGTCATTTTGACGAGCCACGCTTCCGTTCTCGACTCCGCGCTGGTCAGGAAGCTGGCCGGCAAGGGGATCGAGAAGTTCATCGCCTACGAAATTCCGATCGGTCTTGCCCGAGAGCGCTATGGCGCACATTTCTCGCTCGTGCAGGGGGATATCCGGGAGGCCGATGATCTGCGTGTGCTCGATTATGACGGGAGCCGCGCGTTCAAGCTGTTCCGCTTCGATGAACTCGGTGCGCCGCAGCTTCAGGAGCCGTCGTCGTTGCGAGCAGCGTCGTAGACGCGCCTGATGGAGACGATTCCGGCCTGATTGCCTGTTGGTCCGATCAAGGCCGCGGAGCACGACGGGACACCCTGTCCCTTGCTGTGGTATGGGAGAAGCGCAGCAGAGATGCAGGAACTGCCATGTGGAAGAAGTTTTTGCGAACATGGACCGTCGACAAGCCCGCGGCTTTCGGCGACTTGCTGTGGGAAGTCATGGTCGTGCGATTTGCGGCCTGGCTCAACCGGCTGGACCGGGTGACACTTAGGCAGGTCATCACGGTCGCCCTGGCCCTGATCCTTCTCCTGGCCTACCTTCACCGCATTCCAGTGCATCCAGGATTGATGTTGATCGGAGACCTGCTGGCCTACATCGACATCTTCTCAATGATTTTCCTGCTTGGCATTTTGAGCCGTGCCACGACCATCCTCTTCGTCATGAAGCAGGTGGCAGGGGGCGCGCTTCGGTTGGCGCGCAGCGTGCTCGCGCGCCTGCAACGGCTCGATGTCCGCCATCGTCGCGAAAATGGCGCGCTCACGCGCGAGCGGCCGGTGAAGCGAGCAAGCGGCGAGGACGACGAGCCTGTGCTGGCCTACGGTGTCGCCTGGGCGTGATTGAGTAATGCGGCCGCAGCCCGGAATTACTGATCGCGTCAGCCGCATGGCTGATGCTGCGGCCGCAGCTAGGCGGGGTCCGGCGAAGCTGGTAAGACAATCCATTCTCGCAATGATCGGAGCCGCACATGGACAACCGCAGCGACATCTGGCTCGGCGTTGACGCAATCAAGCCGCGTTTCATCGCCTTGAGCGACAGGGTCTGGGGCATGCCCGAGGTTTGCTATACCGAGGCGCGTTCGGCTGCCGAACATCTCGCCGAACTGCGCCATCAGGGTTTCCGCATCACCGAGCATGTCGCCGGTATTCCTACCGCCCTGATGGGCGAATGGGGTGAGGGCGGTCCCGTCATCGCTTTCCTCGGTGAGTATGATGCGCTGCCCGGCCTCAGTCAGGAAGCCGGTGTGGCCGAGCCGCGTCCCCTGGAGGCCGGGGGCCATGGCCACGGCTGCGGCCACAATCTGCTGGGTTCGGCAGCATTACTTGCCGCCACCGCCGTGAAGGATTGGCTGGCGGCTCACAAGACGCCGGGTCGCGTGCGTTACTATGGCTGCCCTGCCGAGGAAGGTGGTGCTGCGAAAACCTTCATGGTGCGTTCGGGCGCCTTTGCCGATGCCGACATCGCCATCACCTGGCACCCATACAGTTTCTGGGAGGTGGTGGTGACACCGTCACTGGCCAACACGCGCGCCGATTTCGTCTTCACCGGGCGGGCATCGCATGCGGCGGCCTCGCCACATCTCGGCCGCAGCGCGCTCGATGCGGTGGAATTGATGAATGTCGGCGTCAACTACATGCGCGAGCACATGCCAAGCGACGCCCGCGTTCATTATGCCTTGCTCGATACCGGCGGAATTGCTCCCAATGTGGTGCAGGCCCATGCGCGCGTGCGCTACTCGATCCGCGCCCGCGATCTGCCCGGCATGAATGAGCTGGTGGCGCGCGTGCACAAGATCGCGCAAGGCGCGGCGCTGATGACGGAAACCAGCGTGGACATGCGGATCATTTCCGCCGTCTCTAATGTCCTGCCCAATACGCCGCTCGAGCAGGCGCTTCACGCCATCATGGAGGACCTCGGACCGCCGCGCTTCGACGAAGCGGACGAGACATTCGCCTCGAAAATCCGGGCCACGCTGACCGAGAAGGACATCGCGTCCGTCTATCATGCGATCGGCATGGAGCCGACTTCCCGTCCGCTCGCCGATTTCATCGTGCCGCTGGATGCGAAACGCAATCCGCTCATCGGCTCGACCGACGTGGGCGATGTGAGCTGGGTGGTGCCGACCGTTCAGGTGCATGCCCCGACGGTTGCAATCGGCACGCCATTCCATACCTGGCAGGTTGTTGCCCAAGGCAAGACGCCGGCCGCCCACAAGGCCATGGTGCAGGCCGCAAAAGCGATGGCTGGCCTCGGCGTCAAGGCTCTTTGCCAGCCGGATCTGATCGTTGCCGCCCAGTCCGATCTCAAGAAGCGTACTGCGCGCACGCCCTATATCAGCCCGCTGCCGGACAATGTCTCGCCGCCGCTGAATATGTCGGTAGGGTGACGCGCTCGCACGCAGTTGGGCGGTGGTTTACGGATCGAGCTCCGTATCCCAGTACAAATAGTCGAGCCAGCTGTCGTGCAGATAGTTCGGGGGAAACAGCCTGCCGTTGCGATGCAGCTGGTGGACGGTGGGCGCGTAGGGCGCCTGCCGCGGAAACATCCTGGCCTGCTGCGGCGTCAGATTGCCCTTGCGCAGGTTGCAGGGCGAGCAGGCGGCGACGACGTTTTCCCAAGTGGTCTGGCCGCCTTTGCTCCGGGGGATGATGTGATCGAAGGTGAGGTCTTCCGGCGAGGCGCAGTACTGGCAGGCGAAGCGGTCGCGAAGGAAGACGTTGAACCGGGTGAAGGCGGGGTGGGTGGTCGGCTTGACGAAGGACTTTAGCGAAACGACGCTGGGGAGCATGATCTCGAAGGTCGGACTTCGTACCGCCCGGTCGTAGTGCTCGACGATGTTGACGCGATCGAGAAACACCGCCTTGATCGCGTCTTGCCACGACCAGAGAGACAGCGGGTAGTAACTCAGCGGCCGGAAGTCCGCGTTCAGCACCAGTACCGGCCAACCGCCTTGCGAGACATGTGCGTTCAAGTAACGCTCCTGGCCTCCATATACGCTGCGAAGCAGCATGTGTTGACATACTACATGCAGCGTGACGGGATTGTGAAGAGCGTTGAGGGGCTTATCCAGCAGGCGCGGCGCGCCGCCGGGGCTCCTTTGCGGCAAAATGGTGATCGGAGGGAACATGCGCAGGTGGCTGACGGCGCTGGCGGCAATCCTCGTAAGCCTTCCGTTGGGCCTTGCCTTGAGCGTTCCCTGGAACAATCCCGCTCTGGCGCAGGCCTGGCCGGCGCGTCCGATCAACATGATCGTGCCGTTCCCGGCAGGCGGCGCCACCGACACGCTGGCGCGCTTCCTCGCCGAGCAGATGCGACCGATTCTCGGTCAGCCGATCGTGATCGAGAATGTCGCGGGCGCGGCCGGCACGATCGGCGTCGGTCGCGCGGTGCGTTCGGCGGCCGACGGCTACGCGCTCAGCATCGGCACCTCCACCACGCATATGCTGACCGGCGGGCTCTACAACCTGCAGTTCGATTTGTTCCGGGATCTCGAGCCGGTGATCCTGATCGGCGCCGAGCCGCTGCTCATCATCGGCAGGAAGAACTTTCCGGCCGATGATCTCAAGGGCCTGATCGCCTATCTGAAGGCCAATCCTGATGGGGCTTCGGTCGGCATCGCCGGCGTCGGGGCCACCGGCCATCTCACCGGCATCTCCTTCCAGAAGGAGACCGGCACCAAATTCACCTTCGTGCCTTACCGTGGCAACGGGCCGGCGATGCAGGACCTGCTCTCGGGTCAGATCGATTTCATGATCGAGCCGGCATCGAATTTCCGCTCCATGCTCGGCGCTGGCAGCGCCAAGCCGTTTGCTGTGACCGGCAAGGTCCGGCTGAAATCGTCGCCGAATATTCCAACCACCGAGGAGGCAGGCGTGCCCGGCTTCGTTGCCTCGCTCTGGTACGGGTTGTGGGTACCCAGGGACACGCCGAAGGACATCATCGCGAAACTGAACGCGACCATGGTGCAGGTGCTGGCCTCGCCGCCGGTGAAGCAGCGCTTCGAGGAACTCGGCATCGAGATATCGTCGCTCCAGCAGCAATCGCCGGAGGCGCTGCGCACGCTTCAGAAGGCCGAAGCCGAGCGCTGGTGGCCGATCATCAAGGCGTCGAATCTCAAGGTGGATTGAGGCGACGCGCCGGCGCCCGAGGAACTTTCACTCTCCGTCATGGCCGGGCTTGTCCCGGCCATCCACGTCTTCACGGCGGCGAAAGAGAAAGACGTGGATGCCCGGGACAAGCCCGGGCATGACGAATCACGAATCTACACCTTCTCCAATTTCTGCAGGCACCGCTTCACCCGCACCTCCGCGGGCATGTCGGTATCCGGAAAGCTCGTCTTCCAGTCGGTGACGCCGACTTCGCCAACATAGATGGCGCCCTTGGAATCCAGCGCGATGCCGTGCGGCGCGAGGAATTTTCCGGTCTCCAGCCCTGGTCCTTGTTCGCCGCCGAGTTTGGCGATGCGCTTGCCCCTGGCATCGACGATCGACAGCCGCGGGCCGAGATTGGGTACCTTGCGGTTGACCGCCATGCCGGGCCCGAGTTCGCCCACGATAAAGTTCGGCGCCTTGCCACCGCTGCAGCAGCACAGCGCGCAGGGGCGGTGCAGGTTGTTCCATTGCGTCTCGTATTTGCCGTTGCCGTCGAACACCTGCACGCGATGGTTCTCGCGGTCGGCGACATAGACCCATCCGTCGCTGTCCGTGACGATGTTGTGCACGATGTTGAACTGGCCGGGATCGGTGCCGGGCTCGCCCCAGGTCTTCAGTAGCTTGCCGTCGGGCGAGAACTTGTGGACGCAGGCATTGCCATAGCCGTCGGAAACGTAGATCTCGCCCTTCGGCGACAGCGCGGTGTGGGTGCAGCGATGAAACGGCTCGCCGCTCATGAACGGCGCAGGCTTGTTGGGGATGCCGATCGTCAGCAGCACCTTGCCGCTGGTATCGCACTTGCGCACAGTGTGGTCGCCGTCATCCGTGCAATAAAGATTGTCGTCGGCATCGATGTGCAGGCCGTGGGCGCGGGAGAACACGCCTTCGCCCCAGGAGGAGATGAAATTGCCCTCGCGGTCGAGTACCACCATCGGATGTTCGCCGCGGTTGAAGACGTAGACGCGGTCCTTGCTGTCGACTGCGACGGAGGCGACGTCGGTGAGCTGCCAGCCGTCCGGCAGCTTGCCCCAGTTTTCCACTACGCGGTAGCGATGCTCTCCCGCGCCCAGAATGGCCGGCATATGTGTCCCCCCAATTTGTTATGGATTATCCAAGCGCTGCTTCCGCCGGCGCATGAAGCCGCGGGATCAGGCCTTCCTCGATCGCCTTGATCTGCAGCGACAGATATCGCGAGTTGATACGGCATTGCGCGAGGCTGCCGGCAATGAACCAGAGCCCCGGCTGCGGCGTGCGCGTGTACATGTTGCGCAGTTCCTGGCCGTCGCCAAAGCCCCAGATCGGGCCGACGCGGCTCGCCATGGCCTCGCCGAACAGCTTGCGTACGAGTTCTTCCTGCGGCCGGTAACCCGTCGCCAGCACGACAAGGTCGGCCGGGATGCTGTCGCCGCGCTTCAGCCGTGCGCCGCCGGCCGTGAAGCGATCGATGTCGGAAAATTGCGCCAGCTTGATCGCGCCGCTGACGACGAGGTCGGAGCAGCCGACATTGAAGTAATAGCCGCCGCCGCGGCTGAGGTATTTGAATTGCCAGCCGGTGCCACCTTCGCCGAAATCGAGCTTGAATCCGATGCGCTCCAGTCCTTCGAGCAATGTCCGGTCGAACTGCTTCGATTGCTCCGTCAGCATCACGTGGCTGCGCCGGGCGAGCGTGACCGGCATCGAGGTTGCGATCAGGTCGTTGTCCTCGAGCGTGCCTTCGTTATAGGCGGCGTAGGCAAGCTGGGCGGAAGGCTCGATATTGGTGATCAGCGTCGGAGAACGCTGCACCAGCGTGACGTCGGCGCCGCTCGAATGCAGATCCTGCGCGATGTCGTGGCCGGAGTTGCCAGTGCCGATCACGATCGCGCGCTTGCCCGTCCAGTTCTCGCCGTCGTCATACCGGCTTGAATGCACCACCTTGCCAGCGAAATCCTTCAGGCCGGCAATCTCCGGCACGTTGGCAATGCCGGAAACACCGGTGGCCAGCACCACATGGCGCGGACGCACCGTACACGCCTCGCCATTGCGGCGAAGCGCGATGGTCCAGCGGCCTTCCTGCTCGTCGTAGCTGCCGCCCTCGAACTCGGTCGAAGTCCAAAAATTCAGCTCCATGGCCTCGACATAGGATTCGAACCAGTTGGCGAGCTTGTCCTTGGGGATATAGGTCGGCCAGTTAGGGGGAAAGAGCATGTAGGGCAGGTGATTGACCTGCACCTGGTTGTGTAGCGTCAGCGCGTGATAGCGTTTGCGCCAGTTGTCGCCGACCCGCTCCCAGCGGTCGACGATCAGCGTGTCGATGTGCAGCTGCTTCAGCCGCGCCGCGATCGACAGGCCGGCCTGCCCGCCGCCGACCACCAGCACCGTCGGATCACGGCCTGCATAGTCGCTTGCGGCCTTGCGCAAATCGAGCCAGTTCGGCCCCCGGAAATCCCGCGAGTGGGCGTTGCCGCGCGGCCGCGAATGGCCGAGTTGCTCCTCAAAACCTTTCAACTCCTGCAGCGCCGTGAGCAGCGTCCAGGCTTTCAGCCGGTTGCCGTCGGCGGTATCTGGAGTCAGGCGTATGATGCCGTCGCCGCGGCCGGTCTTTGTCTCGAACTTGAAAATCGCCTCGATGCAGTCGGTGCCGGCGCGCAGCACTTTTCGTGGGGCGGCGCGATTGGGATCGATGGCAAAGCCGGAAGGCGCAGCCTTCGCCGCTTGTTGCCTCAGCGCCTTGAGGATGGCGTCGCGGCCGTTGATGGTCTGCAGCGTCCAGGACAGCGCCAGCGCGTCGCGCCAATAGCTGTCGGGATGGAACAATTTTTCCAGCGCGCCATCACTGCCAAGGGCCGCCTCGAACGCGGACAGCCAGCCTTCGGCGGCAATCGCAATGTCCGACGTCTTGTCCAGCATGCGCGCGTCTCTCCAGCGGCCGTCTTGAGCGGCCTGTTGGAGAGAAGCCTATACCCATTCGGGACGGCCCAGAAAGATGCCCCGCGCGCAGGCGGCTATGACCCAAGCGACAGGATGTGCCCCTCATCAGGCGAAACACGGCCGTTCAGCGTGTCCAGGTAGACCTTCTTCACGGCCTCCGGTCCGTGGCTTTCCGTTACCTTGAGCCATTTATCGAGTTTTGGCGCAAAGTGTGACCAGGCGGCGCCGAAGCGCTGCTCGACCCC
>DATEJC010000698.1:0-7295 GCA_035278345.1 Bradyrhizobium sp.
GTGCCCGTCAGATTTTCGTCATCGCTCGGGGAGACTCCGATGAAACGACTTTGCGCACTTGTGGTGTTGATGGTGGCAAGTTCATCCGCTGACGCGGGCACGATCTCGTTTTCCGTTGGCGGTCATCGTATCCGCATCGAGACGCCGCGCGGCTGCAGCTCCTCTTCCTGCGCCTCGATCTCTATTCCCGGCGTCTATGAATCCCGCCGCAAGCGCGACGACGATCCGGGTAATACCGTGACATCGCCGCCGCCACCTTCCGCGCCGGCGCAAGTCGCGCCGCCGCCGGCACCGGCTCCTGTTCAGCAGACCGCGCCGCCAGCGCCGAGACCTGTCGTTGCCGCTACTCCCGCACCGGCACCGCTTGCGGTCTACAAGCCCGCCGCCGTAACGACGCAGGAAGTTGCGCCGCCGCCTTTGCCGCCGGTGCCACCACCGGTGCAGCCGGCAGCGTCAGTCACGCAGCCTTGCACGACGCCACCTGCCAGCAAACCGGACGAATCCGCGCGTCCCGCGACGGCTGTGCTCAAAGTCCTTCATGAAGAAGACGCCACCGACTCGCCGCTCGGCGACTGGCAGACCGAAGGCAAGGGCATGGTCCGCATCGCCGAATGCGGCCGCTCGCTCTGCGGCCACGCCATCAAGGAGGGCGAGAGCGAGAAGGGCGAAGCCGTCCTGATCAACATGAAGCCGAAATCGGACACGCAATGGAGCGGCAGAGTCTACAGCAAGGACAGTGGCGACACTTACTACGGCACCATGCGCCTGCGAGGACCGAACACGATGCGCGTCGAAGCCTGCGCCTTCAGCCGCTTCTACTGCAACGGCAACAACTGGATACGCATCACGGCGAAGCCGATCATGACGTCGCGCCAGGTGACCGACAGGCCGCGCAGTTGAAGACATGAAAAAGCCCGGCGGTAGCAGCCCCGCCGGGCGAAACGATCCAAGCCTACTTGTCCGGGTTGGACTGGGGAGCGCCTAGAACACGCCGAGCACGATGGCGCCAACGAACGCGATGGCGACATACGCGGTAACAACGCTCAGTCTGCTGACGAAAGTCATGGAGAGGACTCCCTGGTTCACGTCGTGCCCGCAAGTAACTCTCAAGGCTAACATGCGTTCCCGGCCAAAAAAGTCAGCGTTCCTGTCTATCCGGCCCTCTCCACAGCTCGTGTTGCTGGCATACATGGTTAAAGATTCGTGAAATCAACGCGTTGAAGAGTCCTTAAATAAATTCGCCGACCTTGCGCGGATGACGCGCGGAGTTCGTTTGTATCTCGTCGGCTCCCTTGTCCTTGTTTCGCTGGCAGGCTGTGGGCGTGGATTTTTCCAGGCCGAACGTGAGCCTTGGCGGGCCGAGGCGGAAGTCGCGTGCCTGAAGTCGGGAGCGGTGAAAGAGGGGCCCGATCGGGTCCGCATCGAGCCGATTTCCGGTCCCGGCATGTGCGGCGCGGATTATCCGTTGAAGATTGCCGCATTTGGCGAAGGCTCCAGCGCTTTCGGCTTCGCCGACGATCTGCGGCCGCCGGCTCCGATCGGCAACCAGCCGCGCTGGCCGGCTGCGCAGCCGCCCGCGCCGCCGACAAATTATCCGAACTCGCAAAACTATCCGAACAATTATTCGAACAACGCGCTGCGCCAGCCGAACTATGCTGCGCCATCGAACGGCCCGATCTCGCTCGCGCCGCCCGGCGTGGTGCAGCAGGACGAAGACATCGATCTGCCGCCGCAAGGCGCGCCGCGCGCGCCTTATGCCAACACGCCGTCTTATCCGCCGCGCGCTATTGCGCCTTATTCGGAACGACAGGACTTGCCGCGGCTCGGGCCGTCGCGCGGCGAGCCCGTCGGCGCGGTCGGGCCGGTCTCGGTGAAGCCGGCGGCGACGCTGGCATGTCCGATCGTGTCGATGCTCGACCGCTGGTTCGCCGAATCCGTGCAGCCGGCTGCCCAGCGCTGGTTCGGCATGCGCGTGGTCGAGATCAGGCAGATTTCCGCTTATTCATGCCGCGGCATGAACGGCAATCCTCATGCGCATATTTCCGAACATGCCTTCGGCAACGCGCTCGACATCGCCGCCTTCACGCTCGCCGACGGACGGCGCATCACGGTGAAGGACGGCTGGCGCGGTCTGCCCGAAGAGCAGGGATTTTTGCGCGACATCCAGGGCGGCGCCTGCCAACTCTTCAACACCGTGCTGGCGCCGGGCTCCAATTCGCATCACGCCGATCATTTCCATGTCGACCTGATGCGCCGCTCAAGCGGCCGCGTCATCTGCCAGCCCGCGGCCATCTCCGGCGACCAGGTCGCCGCGCGCGCCGGCCAGCGCAATCCTTACGCGCGCGACTCCTGGATCACAGGATCGCTCGGCGGCCGCAAATCCACTTCGTCGCGGCACAAGGCGAGGGTCAACGAGGAAGACGAGTTCGCGGACGATTAAGAGTCGCAACGATCCGCTTGCACGTTCCGCGCTGGCAATTGACGGAATTGACTGCGAGGATGGGCTGCACTGGTTCTACCCATCCAGCTTGCGTAACCGTCCTTGGACGAATTTTGGAGAGGCCAACACAAAGTGTTCCCGGAAGACCCAAAGGCTCGCACGGATCTCAACGCCGGAACGCTCTACGCAATCTGGGGCACAGGCGACTGGATCTACTACGGTCAGGTTGCTGGCGACAAATCCGTCGGGTTCTTCGCGCGCCGTGATCGAGAAATCGCCGGAAGTGCGGCGGTGTTTGACTCATCGATCATGTCGAGAGTGACGGTTGCCTTCCCCTCGGTCGGCAGGGCACTTCGCGCCGGCGCTTGGAAAAAGCTCGGCAAATATCCGTTGCGCCGCGAATTGGCAGGTGACCGGCCCGTGGTGCAATGGCCCGTGGGGAGCCTGGAGGTGACGGTTTGGACGGGGCGCGTGCAGCGCCTCACCACCCGCGTTGAAGATCCATCTATCCAGGATTTGGAGGTTATTGCGGCCTGGGATGCGATCGCGCATATCCCGGATCGATTGCTGATGGATCATGCGCCAAATGAGGCGAGTTCCACCGTCAAAAATGCATGGTCGATCGGTGGACCAGTTTGGCGGCAACGGCGCGTCAAGGAAGAATTGGCGCGCCGCTTTCCCGACAATCCCGCCCATCGGCTGCCCGCGGACTGGGTGCCAGTACGCAGGATGGTTTGAGCCGCCGCGCGGGATTACGTGGCAATCTGCGTCAGCAGATGGCGCACCAGCCCGCTGAGCAGTTCGAGCTTGTAGCCCGTCATCGGCAACGGCCTAGCGCCGTCGACGGCGAGCCCTGCCGCATTGGCGATGGTAGCTTCCGTCACCGGCCGGCCCTCGAGCGCGGCTTCCGCTGCGGTCAACCGCAGTGGCACGGGCGCGATGCCGCCCGCGGCGATGCGAACGGATTTGAATGCACCATCCGCGATTACGGCGCGGGCGCAGACCTCGACCAGCGGCCACTCGGCGTAGCTGCGGCTGATCGCGCGCTTGTAGCGCGCCCGTTCGCCGGCGAGGGGGACCGGAAGCGCGATGCTGCGGATCGCTTCGCCGGCTTGCAGCGCGTGATCGGCGCGGCCGTTGGAGCCGTCGCCGAGCAGATCTCGAATGGAGAGGCCCTTGCGGCGATCGGTGCTGGCGGTCGCGTCATAGGCGAGCAGCGCGCAAGCCATCGATGAGGGATGCGGCGCCACACACGGGCCGAGATCGAAGGCGACGCTGTAGAGATGATTGCCGGAACGTGCCGGGCAGTCGCTGCCGCCTTTCTTCAGGCAGGCGATGTGCGGATTGCGAAAATACCAGCAGCGCGAACGTTGCGCGAGATTGCCGCCTAACGTGGCGAGATGACGGATCTGCGGCGTGGCCAGACCAAGCGCGGTCGCGGCGATGCCAGGATAGGCATCCTTGATCTGCTTGTCCGCCGCGATCGCGGCGATGGTCGCAAACGCGCCGATGGTCGCGGCGCCATCCGCGCCCCAGATGATGCCGTCATCGCCGGGCAGCACGAGATCGACGACCGGACCTTTCGACACGCCTGTGCGGCGGCGTTCGGAAAGGTCGGTGCCGGCGGCGCGGAACTCGGACGCTGCGGTCATTGTAGCTGCCTCGCTCATGCTGCGCTCCTTGCCTTGAGGGCTTCGACAATGCGCGCCGGGCTGATCGGCGTTTCCGTCAGCCTGACGCCGATCGCGTTGCAAATCGCGTTGGCGATGGCCGGCGATGTCGGCACGGTGGAGACCTCGCCGATGCCGACGCTGCCGCCCATCACGTGATCGAACCCGGCTTCGTCGAAATGCACGTCGATCTCGGGCGTGTCGGCGATGCCGGGGATGCGATAGTCTTCCATGCTCGAGGTCAGCACATGGCCGCTTCTGGCATCGGTCTCGCGCGCTTCATAGAGCGCGTAGCCGATGCCCTGGATCACCGAGCCCGCCGCCTGGCTGCGCGCCAGCGCCGGCGCCGCGATCTTGCCGACCGCGATGCCGGTGTGCACGTTCAGCACGCGGACATGGCCGAGCCAGGTGTCGACCTCGACCTCCACCACCTGCACAGAGCTCGGCACGCCGGCGCCGATGGCGAGATTGGAGAAGCGCCGCATCATCCAGCCGAAGATGATGCCGATGAAGCCGGCATCCCTCAACGGCGAGCGCACGTCGGGCGAGGCCGGCTTGGCATCCTCCGGGCGCACGCCCGATGCGGAAAGATCGGGCGAGGCTGCCAGTAACTCGCGCCATGGCGCGTTGGAGCCGGGCGTCGGCTTCTGCTTTGCGCTACGCTCGATGGCGGCCTTCAATTTCTGCACGGCAATCAGCGTGGGCGGGATCACCGAGGCCGTGACGCGGCTGCCGCCGGCACCCGGTCCTTCCGGCAAGTGGGAATCGCCGATCCGCACTTCCACTTCGTGCGGCTCCAGCCCGAATTCTTTCGCCACCGTGTTGGCGATCACGGTGCGGCAACCCTGGCCGATGTCCTGCGTCGATGAGCTGGCGATTAGGCGGCCACCCTTGACGGCGATCTCGATGGAAGAGCCGGGCTGCCAGATATAGAGCCAGTAGCCGCTGGCGACACCGACGCCGCGGCGGTAGCGGCCGGTCTGCGCCGCCGCATTCTTCCGCTTCTTCCAGATATCGAGACTCGATGCCCAATCGTAGAGCCGCCGCCGGTTGGGATTGGTGTCCCAGCGCTGGCGCAGCGCGATCGGATCGATCTTCATCCGGATTGCGGCTTCATCCACGGCCTGCTCCAGCGCGAACGCCATCGGCGGTCCGCCGGGGCCGCGGAACGGCGCGCCGGGCGGCAAATTGCTGATGACGTCGAAATCGGCGAGCTCCTTAGCTTCAGCCGGATAGATCAGGCGCGCCAATCCTGCGAGCGTCGAATTGGTCGCGGCCCCCGTGTCGGCCCAGGCGGTGAAGCTCAGCGCCTTCAGCGCACCCTCCGCCGAGGGCAGCAGCGAAATCTTCACTTCGGCCGCCGGCCGGTAGCCGGTGACGGAGAGCTCTTCGTGACGGTCGAACACCACGCGCACCGGCGCCTTCGCGGCGCGCGCGAGCTCGATCGCCGCAATTGTCTCGGTGCCGAGGGTCGCCTTCGAGCCAAAGCCGCCGCCGACATGATTGGCAATGACGCGTACCTTGTCGTGTGCAATGCCAAAACGCTTGGCGATCAGTTCGGCGAGGTCAAATACCGCTTGCGTCGAGACGTGCACGGTGAGGCGGTCGCCGTCGAAGCGCGCCACGGCGGCATGCGGCTCGAGACAAGTGTGCTGTTGCGTGGCGGTGCGGAAGGTCGCCTCGACCAGCAGCGGGTCGTGGGCATCGCGCGCGCTGCCGATCCAGTTTCGCGCCTTCCTGGGCTTTTGCGAGAATGCCGCCGAAGGTCCGCGCAGGTTGCCCTTCCAGGGCGCGGGCCCGCCGGCGCCTTCGGAAACGTTGCCGGCCTTCTTGCGGCTCGACTTGTCGAAGACGATGGGCGCATCAGGCTTGCGCGCCTCATCGAGGCCGACCACTGCCGGGATGGATTGGCTCGACAATTGGATGGCGTCGATCGCAGCCAGTGCCGTCTTGCGATCCTTCGCCGCGACGGCCGCGATCGGCGTGCCGACGAAGCGCACCACGCCGTCGTCTGCGAGCAGCGAAACGGCGGCGGCAACGCCTGACACGGCGAGTGCCGGCGCGAGATCGACATTGGTGATCTTTGCGTGCGCCAGATTGGAGCGCAGGATGACGCCTTCGAGCTGGCCGTCATGCCTGATGTCGACGGTGTATTTGGCCGCGCCCGTCACCTTGGCGCCGGCCTCGACCCGCGGCGGCTGGATATCCTTGCCATCGAACTGTCCGGCGCAGGCGGCGGCGACGGCATTGAAGATGCCTTCATAGGCGCCGCAGCGGCACAGGTGCCCCGACAACGCCGCGCCGATTTCCTCGCGGGAGGGAGTGCCGGCGCCATTCGCCGCGCGCCAGCGATCGTGAAAGGCGGTCGCCTCGACGATGAAGCCGGGCGTACAGAATCCGCATTGCAGCGCATCGTGCGCCATGAAGGCTTTCTGGATCGGATGCAGGCTCGCCGCGCCGATACCCTCGACCGTGGTCACCGACTTTCCGGCGGCGGCCTGCGCCGGCAGGAGGCAGCTCGCCACCGGCGCGCCGTCAAGCAGCACGGTGCAGGCGCCGCACACACCCGAGCCGCACACGAGCTTGGTGCCGGTGAGGTCGAGCTTGTCTCTGATGACATCGACCAGCATCGCATCGCGATCCTCGGGGAGCGCAGCCGACTTGCCGTTGATCGTCATGGTGCTCATTTCCGGACTCCTGCTTTACGGCGGACGGGACGGGCGGCTGGTGAAGGTTTTTTCGGCTGCGTCGGCGCGATGGCGCCCGCGATCAGCGTGCGCAGCATGGCCTCGACATCGCGCAGGAACGCGTCGGCAGGGCGCATCGAGGGATACGCGGACTTTGTGCCGGTGACGGCGAGTTCGACGTAGCGCGCGAGTTTTGCCGCGGTCATGCCGGGCGCGAGAGCCAGCTTCTGACGTTTGACGGTGCGCTCGATAGTCGCGGCCACCTGCGCATCATGCAGCGCGGCGTAATGCTGGTAGAGATCGCGCGCGTGGATCAGATGTTCGGAAAACAGCTCCTCGACATGCGGCGAGCCGTCGAAGCAAGTGATGAAGGCCTGCAGGCGCGCGGTAACCTGGGCAATGATGGTACCGGCGAGCGCGGCGCCCGCAGCCTCCGCGCGTTCGGCCGCCGCGGCGCCGTCGGCCAGCGCGCCGTCATGCACGCGCTCGATCACGGCG
>DATEJC010000699.1:0-8311 GCA_035278345.1 Bradyrhizobium sp.
GTCCCGCTGCAGGACAAGCCTTTCGCCGAGCACAAGGTCGTGCTGCAGCTCTCCGAGAGCGATCCGAAGAAGGCCGGTCTCGTCATCAGCGTCGCCAACAACCTCATGAAGTTCTACGATCCCGACAAGGTCGCGATCGAGATCGTCGCCTTCGGCCCCGGCATCGATCTGCTGAAGCCAGACAATCCGAGCCGCAAGGCGGTCGAGAGCCTGGTTGCGCAGGGCGTCCGCGTCGATATCTGTCTGAACACGGTCGACACGGTGGAGCGCGAGACCGGCAAGCGGCCGGAATTCCTTGCCGTCGCAACGCCAGTGCAGGTCGGTGTCGCGCAAATCCTGCATCTGACCGAAAACGGCTATACGCTGGTCAAGCCATAACGGAGTTTTGTCATGTTCCGCCGCCTTGCGGCCGCCACCGCGCTGCTCGCCATCGCCTTCGCCTCGCCCGCGCTTGCCGGCGAAGCCAGGCATCGCCTCGCGATCCATGTCGACCAGAACGATCCGCAAGTGATGAATCTGGCACTCAACAATGCCACCAACGTGATCGAGTATTTTCGAGCCAAGAACGAGGACGTCGACGTCGATATCATCACCTACGGTCCCGGCCTGCACATGCTCCGCGCCGACACCTCGCCGGTGAAGGACCGTCTGAAGCGGCTGAAGGAGCTGGCTTTCCCGGGCAACGTGCAATACTCGGCCTGCAACAACACCAAGCAGGGCATGGAGAAGACCGAAGGCAAGGAGGTACCGATCCTGTCCGAAGCCACCCTCGTGCCCTCCGGCGTGGTCCGGCTGATGGAATTGCAGGAGAAGGGCTGGAGCTACGTCCGCCCCTGATGTGATAATGTCGGGAATCAACGCACCTCTCGGTGAATGCCATGATCTTCCGCCAGTTGTTCGACAGCGTCTCCGGCACCTACTCCTATCTGCTCGCCAGCCGCCACGGCGGCGAGGCGTTGATCCTCGACCCCGTGCTGGAAAAGGCCGACCGCTATTGCCAACTGCTGCGTGAGCTCGACCTCAAGCTGGTCAAGGCGGTCGACACTCACCTGCACGCCGACCACGTCACCGGGCTTGGCGAATTGCGCGACCGCACCCATTGCATCACCATCATGGGCGAGCAGAGCAAGGCCGACGTGGTGTCGATGCGGGTTGGCGACGGCGACAAGGTGACCATCGAGGGCCTCACCCTGGACGTCATGTATACGCCCGGCCACACCGACGATTCCTATAGCTACCTCATGGGCGACCGCGTCTTCACCGGCGACACGCTCCTGATCCGCGGCACCGGCCGGACCGACTTCCAGAACGGCTCGTCGCGGGCACAGTATGATTCGATCTTCAAGCGCCTGCTCAAGCTGCCTGAGGAAACGCTGGTCTTCCCGGCGCATGACTACAAGGGCGATACCGTCTCCACCATCGGCGAGGAGAAGCGCTACAATCCGCGGCTGCAGGTGAAATCGGTCGACGAATATATCGAGCTGATGGCCAACCTGAAGCTGCCCAACCCAAAGATGATGGACGTGGCGGTGCCCGCCAACATGCATGTCGGCCTGCACCAGGACGAGCTGGTGAAACAGGGCCTGTCGCTGACGGCGCGCGATGCGATCGCAAGCCTCGGCCGGCCGGAAGTCTTGCTGGTCGATCTGCGCGAGACCGGCGAGCGCAACAAGCACGGCATGCTGGCCGGCGCCCTGCATGCACCCTATGGCAGCATCGAGGAAAGCCTGCGGCCGGGCGGCATGCTGCGCGAGGTCGCGGCGGCCAGCGGTCGCCGCATCGTGTTCTTCTGCGCGTTCGGCGAACGCTCGGCGATGGCGGTAAAGGCCGCCAAGGAAGCGGGCCTTGCCCACACCGCCCATATCGAGGGCGGCATGGACGCCTGGAAGAAGGCCGGCGGCCCGGTGCTGCACGCTTAAGTCTGCTCACCCCTACTGCGTCATCCGCTTCAATTCCGCCGACAGTGCATTCAGCGCGTCCGCGAGCAGCACGCCGCCGCATTCCGTCATGCGCTCGGGAATGACGATGCGCTTCGAACGCGGATAGAAGTGCTCCAGCGCCGGGTGCAGCAGGAAGGCGCGGCCGTCATCCTCGGCGCGCGCGCCGGCGTCGGAAACGACGAGAAAATCCGGCTTCAGCCGGATGATCTCCTCCATCGAGACAAAGCCGCCGAAACTGATGCCGAGTTCGCCGGCGGCGTTGACGAGGCCCGCCTCGGCCAGGATGGCGCCGACAAAGCTGTCGCGGCCGGGCACCCAGCCGCGGCGCGACAGCGGCAGCATGCGGAAATGTTTTCCGGCCGCCGCCTGCTTCGCTCCTGCTATCGCCGCATCGAGCCGCGCGATTTCGGCTGTGGCGCGCTCGGGATGACCGGCGAGATCGCCCATCTGGCGGATCTGCTCGCGCACGTCGGCCAGCGTGCGCGGGATCGCGAATTCGACGAGGTTCTGGCCGTTCGCCTTCAGGATTTCGCGCGTCGAGCGTTTGTCGAAATCGCTGGCCGCGACGAGGTCGGGCTTCAGCATCAGAATGTCTTCGGCACCGCCCGACAGGATCGGGTATTTGCGGGCCTCCGCGCCGGCCCACAGCCGCGCATCGCGCGAGAAGCGGGACAGTCCCATGATCTGCGCGGGGTCGGCGATGGCCAGCAGCAACTGATCGGTGCAGATGTTCATGGAGATGATGCGCGGCGCGGCGGCCGCGTTTGCCGGCAGCGCCAACGCTACAGCCATCGTTGCACCCGTCAGCCAATGGCGCATCAGACATCCGCCCATGGCACGATCACGGCCTCGTTTCGATACTCCGCGCGATAGGCGCTGATCCGGAACACGTCGCGCATCACCTGTTCGGACAGTGCATCGGCGGGCGCGCCCTGCGACACCAGCCTGCCGGCCGACAGCACCATGACGTGGTCGGCAAAGCGCGCGGCAAGGCCGAGGTCGTGCGTCACCACGATGACCAGCACGCCGCCATCGGCGGCCGTGCGCAGGCTCTTCATGACGTCGATCTGGTGCCGCGGGTCGAGCGAGGCCATCGGCTCGTCGGCGAGGATCACCGGCGCCTCGACCGCCAGCACGCGGGCGAGCGCGACCCGGCTGCGCTCGCCGCCGGAAAGTTCGGTGACGCGGCGATCGGCGAATTCGACCACATCCGCCGCCTGCATCGCGCGCGAGACCGCATCGATGTCCTTCGCCGTCATCCGCGCGGGATCGGTGACCCCGTGCGGGAAGCGGCCGAGCGCAACGATGTCGCGCGCCGGTAGCGGCCAGTGCACGGCATGGCCCTGCGGCAGATAGGCAAAGCGTTTTGCGCGCTCGCACAGGGGCAGCGCAGCGAGTGCGTCGCCGCGGATATGGACCGCGCCGGTGCAAGGCACCAGTCCGGCCAGCGCACGCAGCAGCGTGGTCTTGCCCGCGCCATTGGGGCCGACCAGCGCGACGAGATGGCCCGCCGACAGCGACAGCGACACGTCCGTCAATACGGTACGGCTCGCCAGCGTTACGCCGAGATTCTGCGCCGTGAGCAAGGTCATGCCACGCCTCCGCCGAGCGCCCGGCGCTCGCGCCGGATCAGATAGAGGAAGAACGGCACGCCGATGATCGAGGTCAGCACACCGACCTTGATGTCAGAGGTCGAGGGAATGATTCGCACGGCGATGTCGGCGGCGAGCAGCAGTGCGGCGCCTGCCAGCGCACTCGGCAGCAGGAGCCGCGCCGGGTCGTGGCCAATCAGCGGCCGCATCAGATGCGGCGCGACCAGGCCAATGAACCCGATGGTGCCGGTCACCGCGACGGCACCGCCGACGCCAAGCGCGACGCCGAGAATTACAACGAGCCGCAGCCGCGCGACGTCGACGCCGAGGCTCTGTGCCGTCTCCTCGCCGAGGCTCAGCGCGCGGAACGCGCTGCGTTGGCTGAACAGAATCAAGCCGCCGAGCACGATGAAGGGCATCGCCAGCGCCACGTGCTGGAAGCTGCGATCCTCCAGCGAACCGAGCAGCCAGAAGGCGATCTCGAGAACGACGAACGGGTTTTGCGAGAGATTCATCACCAGCGCCGTGGCGGCTCCCGCAAGCGCGGAGATGGCGAGGCCAGCGAGGATGAGAATCAGGAGGCCAGCATTGCGGCCGACAATGGTCAGCAGCGCGAACACCGAGCCGAACGCCGCGGCAATCGCTGCAACCGGCAGCGCATAGGAGCGCACATCGGCAAGGCCCAGCGCGATCACCGCCACCGCGCCGAAGGCGGCCGATTGCGGCGCGCCGAACAGCGACGGCGAGGCCAGCGGATTGCGCAACAGGCCCTGCAGCGCCGCGCCCGAGAGGCCGAGGATCGCACCGATGGCGAGGCCCAGAATCATGCGCGGCAGGCGAATCTCGCGCACGATCACCTGCGCGACATCGCTGCCGCCGCCGAGCAGCGCCTGCGCCACCGCCAACGGCGACAGCCGCACCGCGCCTGTCCCGAGCGAGATCAGCGCCAGCAGCACGACCAGCGCCGACATCGCCAGCGTCACGCTGAGGCGGCGGCGCGCGGCGGTGGTGGTTGCGACGGCAAAACTCTCAACGCTCATTCGTCGACCTGTTGCAGGAATGACGCATCCGGAAAAAAGCTATTCGCAATGATTGCCTTCGGGCACAAGCCACCGCGAACAAAAAGCGTACTGCGCCTTCCTGCCATTGACTCCATTTCCGCCGCAATCCTACATGAACGCGACGGTTCCCCGTTTGGGGATCAAAAGGGAATGCGGTTAAGGGGAATTTCCCCGACGCCGCGGCTGCCCCCGCAACTGTATGCGGTGAATCCTTCGCCATATGCCACTGGGAATTCTCGGTCCTGGGAAGGCGACGAAGGGTAACGACCCGCGAGCCAGGAGACCTGCCGTCAGCCGTGGTCACACGCGAAGATGTCGGTCGGGGAGTACAGACATTAGCTTCGCCAACGCTGTTTGCGATGGTGGGCCCTGGTTCGCTGTGACGTGCCACTGACGTCATACCGAGGTCCGAACCATGTCTTGCGCCATCACAGCCGCTGAGCGGCACCGCGCGGTCTTTCTCGCCACTACGATACTCGCACTCAACGCCGGCGCAGCGCTCGCGCAAACGCCGCCGTCCACCGAACTGCCGCCGGTCGCGGTCAGTCCGTCGACCGACCAGAACAAGACGCGCGCGCGGCCTCTGACCCATGAAGGGGGCGGCGTGCCGCGCCCGGCGCGCACCGCCGCGCCTTCGCGCGGCGCTGGCGCGGGCACGTCCGACGCCGCGAGCACCGGCACGGGGACGGGAGATGGCAGCGGCGGCAGCGGCGGCCGCCAGTTCGACGGTATCGTCGGCGCATCGTCCACCGTCATCACGGCGGAGCAGATTGCACATTCGCCCGGCTATTCGCTGCCCGAAATCATCGCCCAGGTACCGGGCGTTCAGTTGCAGTCGTTCTATGGCGGCGTCAACGGCGTCAAATCCTCGGTCGACCTGCGCGGCTTCGGCGCCTTCGCCACTGCCAACACGCTGATCCTGGTCAACGGCCGGCGTCTCAACGACGTCGACATGCTGCAGGTCGACCTCTCGACCATCCCGGTGAATTCGATCGAGCGCATCGAGATCACCCGCGGCAACAGCGGCGCGGTGCTCTATGGCGACAACGCTGTCGGCGGCGTCATCAACATCGTCACCAAGACCGGCGTCGGCGGCCCGCCGGCAACGATGCGCGCCGAGGCCGGTGTCGGCTCTTTCAACCAGCGCCTCGCCAATCTTTCGGTCTCGACCAATTACGGTCCGTGGTCGACGTCGTTCTACGGCAATGGCATCAAGTCGGACGGCTATCGCGTCAACAACGCGCTCAGCCAGGAGAATGGCATCGGCAACCTCAACTACACCACGTCCGACCTCAAGGCGTTCCTGACCGTGACCGGCGACAACCAGAGGATCGGCTTTCCTGGCGGCCGATTCGTCGACCCCTCGATCGGGCTCAATGAGCTTGTGACCAACCGCAGGGGCAGCAATACGCCGTTCGACTACGGCAACCAGCAGGGCACGAGCGCCACCGCCGGTTTCACCAAGACCGTGATGAATGGCGTCGACCTGATCGTCGACGGCGGCGTGCGCAAGCGAGACACGCAAAGCGGGTTCTTCGGCACGACCCCGCAGCCGAGCTTCACCTCGACCTACAATGATGCCAGCCTGACCAACTGGTCGATCACGCCACGCCTGAGCGTCAAGAATCCGATCTTCGGGATTCCTTCGCAGATCCTCACCGGCCTCGATTACTACGACGCAACGTTTCATCAGGAACGCGGACCGTTCAAAGGGCTTGCGCCGCTGCATATCTACGATCTGTCCCAGCAGTCGCTGGCCGGCTACTGGCAGCATACGATCGGCTTCCTGCCGACCACCGACTTCTCCTATGGCGCCAGGATTCAAAACACCCGTCTGAGTGCCCGCGATCGCTACGATCCCAACTCGCCCGCCTGCGTCATGTTCTTCAATTGCGGCGCAGAGGCGTTCCCCCTGGACACCAGCGAGACCAACTACGCGCTGCATGTCGGCCTCGAGCACCGCTTCAACAACGTTTTCTCGGTATTCGGCCGCGCCGCGCGCGCGTTCCGCACGCCTGATGTCGACGAACGCGTTGCGAGCGGACCGGCTTTCGGCCCGCCGCCGTTCTTCCCTCCGATCCCCGGCGACTTCAGGCTGAAGACGCAGACCTCGCATGACATCGAGGGCGGCTTCCGCATCAAGTCCGGCGGGTTCCAGATGCAATCGAGCATCTACAACATGGACCTCAACAACGAGATCCACTTCAACCCGGTGCTGTTCTTCAACACCAATCTCGACCCCACCCGCCGCTACGGCAGCGAAACCAGCGCCTCGCTGCGCGTCAGCGATACGCTCACTCTTCGCAGCGGCTTTGCCTACACCCGCGCAATCTTCCGCGAGGGTCCGTTCGCCGGCCACGACATCCCTCTGGTGTCGCGTTACACGGCCAGCGGCGGCGTGAGCTGGAATATCTGGCAGAACTACCTGGTGCTGGATGCGACCTTGCGCGGCTGGAGCGCGCGCTACATGGATAACGACCAGCTCAATACCCAGCGCCGCATCCCCGCGGATGCGACGGTCGACCTGAAACTCTCCGGCGCGGTCGATCATTTCTTCTGGTCGTTCACCGTGAACAATTTGTTCAACGCGCTCTACTATGACTACGCGATCGCGAGCACCTTCACGCCGGGTCGCTTCTCGGCTTACCCGCTGCCCGGCCGGACCTATCTGCTGAAGGCCGGCGTCACGTTCTGAGACATGATCTATTCGGACAACCGGTGCCCACTTTGCCAAATGCGGTGCTGCGGGCCCGGATCACACTCCAAGCCGGTTCGGCATCACGCCGTACCGGCTTGCTCCCTTGTCTGCGCGCGCTATGCTTTGCGGCGCAGCGGGAGGCACAGACATGGCCGGTAGGGAAAAGCAGGACACGACGCCGAAGGACGACGGCAAGCCAAAGCCGATCCCGCCGTCACCAACCGGTGACGACGAAGACTATGAAGATGGCGACATCGCGACGCCGAAAAAGGATCGCTACGGCAATGACGACGAGCCGCTGGAGTGAGCGCGTAGCTAACCACTTCAAACTGCCTGCTACCGTCATTGCGAGCGAAGGCGGGCCTGGATGACAAGTTGAGTCTGCCGTCATTGCGAGGAGCGAAGCGACGAAGCAATCCAGCTTTCTTGGCGCGGCAAAGCTGGATTGCTTCGCTTCGCTCGCAATGACGTGGATAGACATGCGCTTTCATTCCCGCGACTCGTTTTCGTCCGGGTTTTGCATCTCGTTTGCTCCCTCTTCGAACAGAGGGCGCAGGGAAAGCCGGGCGCCGACTGCGCCCGCAGCACCGTGTGCAATGGGTAGTGAAAAAACGCACACGGATTAGACAGGTACAGCCGAGACATCCCGGCTTTCCCCGCGCAATGGCTTTACGGCTTACTTCGCGCTCTCCCCGGTGAGCGGCCTTTATTGTCACCGTTGCCAGGCCCACACGGGCGGGCCGGATAGACGCCAGGGTCGCGGCGCCAGGACCACACGACTTCGCCGTACGCTGCGGCGTTTTCGTCCGGCGTGAGTGAACCCGCCTGACGCCGCTAGCGTCCATCGCGACCCGCACCACGTTTCGTGACGATCGCGAAACGTCCCTTTGGTGGCACGGGCTGGGATGATCAATAACGCAAATCGGAATTCCGGTAAAGCGAAATATTTTTCATCCGACGGCTTGACACAATTCCGCAAAAACGAAGCGATTTGCCCGTCGTGCCGAATTTGCAACAGTC
>DATEJC010000700.1:0-6167 GCA_035278345.1 Bradyrhizobium sp.
TTCGAGGCCTGCACGCGCGCGGTGATGACGCATGGCGGCATGGGCTATTCCACCGAATATCAGGTCGAGCGATTGTTCCGGGAATCCATCCTGCTGCGCATCGCGCCGATCACCGAGCAGATGATCCTGAGCTTCATCGCCGAAAAGGTGCTGGGCCTGCCGAAGTCGTATTGAGATGGGCCAACAACGCCTCCTCCGTCGTTCCGGGGCGATGCGAAGCATCGAACCCGGAACCTCGAGATTCTCAGGGGCGCAAGGGCGCCCCATAGTTCGATGCTTCGCATCGCCCCGGAATGACGCGGAAGGGGAGTGTCCCCTGCCATGAGCTACATCACCGGCATCGGTCTCACCTCCTACGGCAAGCACGAAGGCTCGAACTCGCTCGACCTCATGAGCAAGGCGGCCACGCAAGCCATCGCCGACGCCGGCCTCAAGCGCAGCGACATCGACGGTCTGCTCTGCGGCTACAACACCGTCTCGCCGCACATCATGCTTGCCACCGTATTCGCGGAGCATTTCGGCATCCGCCCGGGCTATGCCCACGCCGTGCAGGTCGGCGGTGCCACGGGGCTCGCGATGACCATGCTGGCGCATCACCTTGTCGACAGCGGCGTCGCGAAGCACGTGCTGGTGGTCTCCGGCGAGAACCGGCTCACCGGCCAGAGCCGAGACGCCTCGATCCAGGCACTCGCCCAGGTCGGCCACCCCGATTACGAAGTCACGCTCGGGCCGACCATCCCTGCCTATTACGGCCTCGTCGCCTCGCGCTACATGCACGAGTATGGCCTGACGCAGGAAGACCTCGCCGAATTCGCGGTGCTGATGCGCGCCCATGCTTGCACGCATCCCGGCGCCCAGTTCCACGAGCCGATCACCGTCGCCGACGTGATGGCCTCAAAGCCGGTGGCGATGCCGCTGAAGCTGCTCGATTGTTGCCCGGTCTCCGATGGCGGCGCGGCCTTCATCATCAGCCGAGAGCCGACCGGCGCGGCGGGCATTCGCATCCGCGGCTGCGCGCAGGCGCACACCCATCAGCACGTCACGGCCGCGCCGGCACTTAGCGAGCTCGGCGCCGAGATTTCCATCGCCAAGGCGAAGGTCGCCTCAAGCCTTGCCATCAAGGACGTGCGCTACGCCGCAGTCTACGACAGCTTTACGATCACGCTCGCCATGCTGCTCGAAGACCTCGGTCTTGCCAGACGCGGCGAGGCCGCCGCGCGCGTCCGCTCCGGGTATTTTGGCCGCGACGGCGAGGTGCCGCTCAACACCCATGGCGGGTTGTTGAGCTATGGCCATTGCGGCGTCGGCGGCGCGATGGCGCATCTGGTTGAAACGCATCTGCAGATGACAGGCCGCGCCGGCAATCGCCAGGTCCGCGACGCCTCGATTGCGCTGCTGCACGGCGATGGCGGCGTGCTGTCGTCCCATGTCAGCATGTTCCTGGAGCGCGTGCGATGAGCGAAAAACTCGCCGACTGGACCGAGGGCACGGAGGCCATCGTCTATCAGCACTGCGCCGCCTGCGGTACGCGGCAATATTTCCGCCGCAGCTTTTGCGCCGCCTGCGGCGCGCCCGATCCGCAGGACAAGCGTGCCAGCGGCGAGGGCACGGTCTACGCGACCTCGCTCGTGTGCCGAGCCGCAACGCCGGAGACCAGGGCGCACGTGCCGTACAAAATCCTGCTAGTCGATGCGTCAGAAGGCTTTCGCATGATGGCGCACGGCGAGAATGATCTTGTCATCGGCGACAAGGTCACTGCGCGTTACAGGCAGTTTGCGGGGAGGCTGGTTCCGTATTTCGAGAAGGTGAAATGATTCTTCGTCATTGCGAGGAGCGGAGCGACGAAGCAATCCATAGCGCGGCGAATCGAGAGGTGGATTGCTTCGCGGAGCCTGTCATCCGGCGGCGCTTTGCGCCGACCGGGTGGCTCGCAATGACGATGGTTGGGTCACCGCACATAGAACACGACGCTGGCGATGACGAGCATCGCCGTCACCGCCAGCATCTGCGCAAACGCTTCCGAGGCCGCCCTCTTGGTGGCTTGCTTCATGTCTATCTCCCTAGACTTGGGCATGACTCATCGTGGCGCGCCAAGGCGCGCAGCGACGGTCCCATCGGTTACTCGGAACACCCCGCGACGATGATCCGCCCTTTAACGAGTCCCCACTCGGGCGAATATCGACCGTCCCACGGTCGAACAGTATTGAGGCGGCAATTTGACTCAGTCGTGTTGCTCTGGAGTCGGCCGCCGGATATCGTTTTGTCCGGGACAAAGCGAAAACATCAGGAAACCCAAGGCTAAAGAGGCAGACCATGGCCCGCATCGACTACAGCGATCCAGCAAAACACAACGAGCGCACCAAGGAACTGCTCGGCAAGAATCGCAACGCCAATATCTTCCGCATGATGGCGCACTCGCCGAGCTATCTCGAGCAATACTGCCGGCTCGGCGGCGCGATCCGTCACAAGGGCGAACTCGATCCCATCGTGCGCGAGATTGCGATCACGCGCACCGGCATCCTGTGCCAGTCGCCTTACGAGATCGTCGCGCATAAGCGCATCGGCAAGAATGTCGGCGTCACCGACGAGCAGAACGCGGCGCTGGAGAATTGGCAGGCGGCGACTTGCTTTGACGAGACCCAGCGCGCCGCGCTGGCCTTCACCGACGAGATCGTCAAGCTGCACAAGCCGACCGACGCCACATTCAACGCGATCCGGGCCAGGCTGACGCCGGCCGCGCTGATCGAGTTGCAGCTGTCGGTCGGCTTCTACGTCATGACGTCGAAATTCCTGGAGACCTTTGCCATCGACATGCAGCCGGTGAGCGAGGTGGTCAGCTAGGCCGTATCGGGCAGGAGCGGATGGGAGGAGCGACCGATTATTTTCATTCGATGACCAGTTCATTTCGAGGTGACCGCATCATGAACAATGGTTGGGAAAGCTCGGCGCAAGCCTGGATCGACTCCCTGGGTGAGCACGGAGAGCGCGGCGATTGGGGCCGCCAGCACGTGCTCGATCCCGTCATGATGGCGCGAGTGGGGCGCGGGCGGTTCGGCGACGCGCTTGACGTCGGTTGCGGGGAGGGAAGATTTTGCCGGATGCTCAAGGCCGTGGGCGTACGCGCCACGGGCATCGATCCGACAGGCCAGTTCATCGCGCTTGCACGCGAGCGCGATCCCACCGGAGACTATCGGCTCGGCCGCGCTGAACAGCTCGAATTCCCCGATGCAAGTTTCGATCTCGCGGTCAGTTACATCACGCTGATCGACATTCCCGATTTCCGCGCGGCGATTGCGGAGATGACACGGGTCCTGCGGCCGGGCGGCTCGCTGCTGATGGCAAATCTTACCGGGTTCACCTCGGCTTGCGCCGCTCGCGGATGGGTCAAGGACGACAAGGGCGAACATCTTCATTTCCCGGTCGACAACTATCTCAGCGAGTTTCCGTTCTGGCTCGAGTGGAGCGGCATTCGCATCGAGAACTGGCATCGACCGCTTGAGGCCTACATGTCGGCGTTCCTCGAAGCCGGTCTCATTTTGAAGTTCTTTGCCGAGCCGGAGCCTCAATCCGGCGAGGCGCTTCTCAGGGAGCACGCACGGCGCGTGCCCTGGTTCGTGGTGATGGAGTGGCAGCGGCCGGCGAGCCGATCCACAGATTAAAATCTTTCGCCGGCCACCCTTGATCGGCCGCGCGAGGATGGTCCATAAGCGGCGTCCCCGCGGGATTGATGGAGTCTCCGCGGTCAATTGGAAGGTTCGGCGTGGCGAATATTTTCGGCAGGATTGCGCAGGAACTCGGCGTGCGCGAGCAGCAGGTCGAAGCGACGGTCACGCTGCTCGACGGCGGGGCGACGGTTCCCTTTATCGCCAGATACCGCAAGGAGGTGACGGGCGGCCTCGACGATGCGCAATTGCGCACGCTGGAGGAACGCCTGACATACCTGCGGGAGCTGGAAGCGCGCCGTACCGCCATCCTCGATTCGATCCGCGAGCAGGGCAAGCTCGACGCCGCGCTGGAGGCCTCGATCCTCGCCGCCGACAGCAAGGGGCGTCTGGAAGACATTTATCTTCCGTTCAAGCCGAAGCGCCGCACCAAGGCCGAGATCGCCAAGGAAGCAGGTCTTGAGCCGCTCGCCGAATTGCTGCTGACGCAGCCCGGGAACGATCCGCTGAAGGTGGCCGCAGGCTTCGTCAATGCGGACAAGGAAGTCGCAGATAGCGCCGCCGCGCTCGAAGGCGCGCGCGCCATCCTGGTCGAGCGGTTTGCGGAAGACGCCGACCTGATCGGCCAGCTGCGCGAGGAGATGTGGTCGAACGGCCGGATGGTCTCCGCTGTCCGCAAGGGCAAGAAGACCGAGGGCGAGAAGTTCAAGGACTATTTCGATTTCAGCGAGCCGCTCACCAAGCTGCCGTCCCACCGCATCCTCGCAATGTTTCGCGGGGAGAAGGAAGAGATCCTCGACTTGCAAATGCAGCCGGAAGCGCAGCCCCTCGCGGCGGGCGAGACCAGCGCTTATGAGCGCAAGATCATGCAGCGCTTTGCCATTTCTGATAAGGGCCGCGCCGGCGACAAGTGGCTCGCGGAAACCGTGCGCTGGGCATGGCGCACCAAAATCCAGGTGCATCTCAACATTGATCTGCGCATGCGGCTGTGGACCGCGGCGGAAACCGAAGCCGTGCGGGTGTTCGCCTCGAATCTGCGCGACCTCTTGCTGGCCGCGCCGGCCGGCGCGCGCGTCACGATGGGGCTCGATCCCGGCTACCGCTCGGGCGTCAAGGTCGCGGTGGTCGACGCCACCGGCAAGGTGGTGGATACAACGACGGTCTATCCGCACGAGCCGCAGCGGCAGTGGGATGAAGCGTTGGCGACGCTCGGCAAGCTCGCGGTCAAGCACCGCGTCGACCTCATCGCGATCGGCAACGGCACCGCTTCGCGCGAGACCGACAAGCTGGGAGGCGACCTGCTGAAGCTGTTGCCTGACCTGAAGATGTCGAAGATCGTCGTCTCCGAAGCCGGCGCTTCTGTCTATTCGGCCTCGGCCTTCGCCTCGGAAGAGCTGCCCGATCTCGACGTCACCTTGCGCGGTGCGGTGTCGATCGCCCGGCGTCTGCAGGATCCGCTGGCCGAACTGGTGAAGATCGATCCGAAGGCGATCGGCGTCGGCCAGTACCAACACGATCTCGGCGAATCCAGGCTTGCGCGTTCGCTCGATGCCGTCGTCGAGGATTGCGTCAATGCCGTCGGCGTCGACGCCAACACCGCTTCCGCGCCGTTGCTGGCGCGCGTTTCAGGCATAGGTGCCGGCCTTGCACAAAGCATTGTGCAACATCGCGACGCCAACGGACCGTTCAAGTCGCGCAAGGCGCTGAAGGAGGTGCCGCGGCTCGGCCCGAAGGCGTTCGAGCAATGCGCCGGGTTCCTGCGCATCAACGGCGGCACCGATCCGCTTGATGCATCCGGCGTGCATCCGGAATCCTATCCGGTGGTGCGGCGAATCCTGGAAGCGACCAAAAGCGACATCAAGGCGCTGATCGGCAATGCCGAGGTTGTTCGCCAGCTGAAGCCGCAGGCTTTCGTGGACGAGACGTTCGGCCTGCCCACGGTGACCGATATCCTGCGCGAATTGGAAAAGCCGGGCCGCGATCCGCGCCCGGCTTTCAAGACGGCTGCGTTGAAAGAGGGCGTCGAGACCATCAAGGATCTCAAGCGCGGTATGATCCTGGAGGGGACGGTGACCAACGTCGCCGCGTTCGGCGCCTTCGTCGACATCGGCGTGCACCAGGATGGGCTGGTGCACATCTCGGCGATGTCCAGGAATTTCATCAAGGACCCGCGCGAGGTCGTGAAGTCAGGCGACATCGTCAAGGTCAAGGTGATCGATGTCGAGGTCGCCCGCAAGCGCATCGCTTTGACGCTGCGTCTTGACGACGAGGTTGGCGCCAAGGGCAAGCAGCAGGACGCAACGCGCGAAAAATCGCGTTCATCCGGCCCGTCGCAGGCCGCACGCAAACCGGCACCGGCCACTAGCGGCGGCGCGCTCGCCGACGCGCTGCGTCGCGCCAATGAAAAGGCCGGGCGCGGCAAGCCGGGCTAGGAGGCGCATCAGTTCGAGGTCAGCACATCGATCTTGGTATTGGCGACGATCAGCCGGTCGGCCAGCAATAGCG
>DATEJC010000701.1:0-3616 GCA_035278345.1 Bradyrhizobium sp.
GACAGCGTACCTACCTACCGGGTCCGCGCTCGTGAAGGTGGGCACGCTTCGCTTTGCCCTCCTACAGATCGGAGGTAAGCGCCCGATGTCCGACGCCACCGCCAACCAGCAACGGATTGCGCTGCTCGGCGTACCCATCGAAATCGGCGCCTCGCAAGCCGGCACGCTGATGGGACCGGCGGCACTGCGAACTGCCGGCATTGCGCGCCTGCTCGAAGAGCTCGAATTCGCCGTCGAGGACCATGGCGACCTGGCGCGGCCCAATGTCGTTGCCGATGGCCCGCCGCCGGCCAACGCAAAATATTACGACGAGGTGAAGAGCTGGATCCGCGTGCTCAGCGAGCACGCGTTTGCGATGGCGCGTACCGGCGCTATCCCGATCTTCATGGGCGGCGATCACTCGCTCTCGATGGGCTCGGTCAACGGCGTTGCGCGCCACTGGCAGGAGATGGGCCGGCCGCTGTTCGTGCTGTGGCTCGATGCACATGCCGATTACAACACGCCTGACACCACCATCACCGGCAACATGCACGGCATGTCGGCGGCGTTCCTGTGCGGCGAGCCCGGCCTCGACCAGCTGCTCGGCAATCACGTGCGCGCCTCCATCACGCCGGACCAGCTCGACTTGTTCGGCATCCGCTCGATCGATCCCCTGGAGAAGAAGCTCGTTCATGAACGGCGCATTGCAATCGCCGACATGCGCGCGATCGACGAGCATGGCGTCGCCGTGCTGATCCGCCGTGTCATCGAGCGAGTCAAGGCCAGGAACGGCGTGCTGCATCTGTCCTTCGATGTCGACTTCCTCGATCCCGGTGTCGCACCCGGCGTCGGCACGACCGTGCCGGGCGGCGCCACCTATCGCGAAGCACATCTGATCATGGAGCTGCTGCACGATTCCGGCATCGTGCATTCCGTCGACATCGTCGAGCTAAACCCGTTCCTCGACGAGCGCGGCCGCACCGCACGCACCGCGGTCGAACTGCTCGGCAGCCTGTTCGGCCTGCAGATCACCGACCGCCGCACGCCGACCAACGCGATGCTGCAGGGAAGGTGACGAAAAAGGGCGGCTCAAAGAGCCGCCCTTTTGTCATTTCCGACGGTCTGCCTTCGGACCGATCCGGAACCAGAGATTGATTACTCCGCCGCGAGCTTCACTTCCGGCGCGGCGGCGCGGACGTCGGCGTCGACCTGGGCTTCGAACTTGGCAAAGTTCTTCTGGAACATGCCGACCAGCGCGCGCGCCGTCTTGTCGAACTCGGCCTTGTCCTTCCAGGTATTGACGGGATCAAGAATCTCGCTCGGCACGCCCGGCAGCGCCGTCGGCACCGCGAAACCAAAATACTTGTCGGTGCGGAATTCGACGTTGCGAAGCGAGCCGTCGAGCGCGGCGGTAAGCAGCGCACGCGTCACCTTGATCGGCATGCGCGAGCCTACGCCGTACTTGCCGCCGGTCCAGCCGGTGTTGACCAGCCAGCAGTCGACATTGTGCCTGGCGATCAGTTCGCGCAGCATGTTGCCGTAGACGGACGGATCGAGCGGCAGGAAGGGCGAACCGAAGCAGGTGGAGAATTCCGGCTGCGGCTCGTTGCCGAGACCGCGCTCGGTGCCGGCGACCTTGGCGGTGTAGCCGGAGAGGAAGTGGTACATCGCCTGCGCCGGCGAGAGCTTGGCGATCGGCGGCAGTACGCCGAAAGCATCGGCGGCCAGCATCACCACGTTCTTCGGCTGGCCGGCGCGGCCGGTGCGCGAAGCGTTGGGGATGTAATCCAGCGGATAGGCCGAGCGGGTATTTTCCGTCTTCGAGCCGTCATCGAAATCGACCACGCGGGTGTCTTCGTCGAGCACGCAATTCTCAAGCACCGCGCCGAAGCGGCTGGAGGCAGCGAAGATCTGCGGCTCGGCTTCCTTCGAGAGCTTGATGCACTTGGCGTAGCAGCCGCCCTCGAAATTGAAGACGCCGTCATTGCCCCAGCCGTGCTCGTCGTCGCCGATCAGCGTGCGATTCGGGTCGGCCGAGAGCGTGGTCTTGCCGGTGCCGGACAGGCCGAAGAAGATCGCGGTGTCGCCCTTGGGGCCGACATTGGCCGAGCAATGCATCGGCATCACGCCCTTCTCGGGCAGATAATAGTTCAGCGTGGTGAAGACCGACTTCTTCATCTCGCCGGCATAATAAGACCCGCCGATCAGGACGATCTTGCGGGCGAAATCGATGGCGACGACGTTCTCCGAGCGCACGCCGTGACGTTTCGGATCGGCGCGGAAGCTCGGCATGTCGATAATGGTAAGCTCCGGCACGAAGCTCGACAGCTCCCCCGCCTCGGGGCGGATCAGCAGCGTGCGGATGAATAGCGAGTGCCAGGCAAGCTCGGTGAAGACGCGCGTCTTGATGCGGTAGTTCGGATCGGCGCCGCCGTACAGATCCTGCGCAAACAGCTGCTTGCCTTCGGCGTGCTTGAGGAAATCGGCATAGAGCGCGGCGAACTGCTCCGAGGTGATCGACTGGTTGCCCGCCCACCACATCTTCTTGTCGGTGGTGGCGTCGCGCACCGTGAACTTGTCCTTGGGGCTGCGGCCCGTGAACTCGCCGGTGTCCGCGCAGAGCGCGCCATCGGCCGACAAGACCGCCTCACCCGCCGACAGCGAGTACTGGTAGAGCTGGGGCGCGCCCAGATTCCAGTGCACTGTCTTGAGATTTTTTAAGCCGAATTTGTCGGCGCCAAAGGCACCGTTGCGCACGCCCGTCTCTTGCACGAAGGATCCTCCTCGAACCCGCGTATCTCAGGCGCGCTTGCCGCCAAGGGCGCCTCTCGCGGTGACCTCCATATATAGGCCGTCAGGCCTCGGTCCGGCGACCTATTACTGTGCAACGCACGGCTTGCCAAGCCGATCCCGCGAGATTTGGTTTATTCAGCGGCGGGCTGATGCGCCACGCATCTTGGTCTGCTTGCGGGCCTTTTTCGGCCTGTAAATCCACGCATTTTGCGACGCAAAAAACCCAACCCGCAATAAAAGTCAGACTTAACGTCCAACGCCTTCGCCAATCAGGGCGAACGGGCCCCAGAACGCTGGGTAAGCATTGCGCGGTGAAGAGGCGTCGTTGAGATAGGCCAGCATCGCCTGGCGCAACGCCTCGGCGCGGCCGATGTTCGGATTGGCCTTGAGGCGATCGAAGGTCGAGGTGGTGAGGCGCGTCGCAGCGGCCGAATCCACCGCCCAATGCGTCACCAGCAGTGCGCGCGCGCCGGCATAGAAGAACGAGCGCGCGAGCCCTGAGAGCGCTTCGGCGCCAGGCTTGTCGCCGGCAATGGTATTGCAGGCTGAGAGCACGACCCAGTCGGCATTGAGTTTTAACTGCGCGACTTCGCTGGCGGTGAGCAACCCGTCGTCGAATTCGCTGGGCTGTGCGGGAATGCTCAGCGCAAGCGACGGCTCGGCCACTCCCTTGACGTCGCCGGCGACAAGGCCGTGGGTGGCGAAATAGACGATGGAGTAGTCAGAAAGCCGTGCGCGCTTCAGCGTGGTCTCGCTGGCGTCTGTGCCGAGATGGATGTCATCGGCGGCAACGCCGAGATCCCTGGCGACTGCATTGAGCTCGTCGGCGGTATCCGGCAATTGC
>DATEJC010000702.1:0-3260 GCA_035278345.1 Bradyrhizobium sp.
TGCTGGACGGCGGCGTCGTTGACGCCGAGGAACTCGGTGGTCCTGGCGTCGAACACCCACATCGGCATCGGATTGTTGTCGAACAGGAGCCGGAACGAGGCTTCGCGCCGCTTGATCGCGGTGACGTCGGAAACCGTCAGCGACAGCATGTCGCCGCAGGAGGTGACGCCGAATCGCAAGCTGCGGTCGTCGCTGTCGATCTCGAACTGGTCGCCCTTGCCATCAATCACGACGTCACGCAGCCGTTCGATCACGTCGGGCGCGCTGAGCAAATTGCCGCCGGCGGCGAGCCGCCGCCACATCAGCTGTGCCGTATCCTGCCGCAGCAGGCACGCCGCGCCCTGGTTGAGATGGACGATCTGGAAATCATGCGGCCGACCGCCAGCGTCGCGAATGGTCGCGAGCGACAGCACACCGTCCTCGGTGGCGGAGAAAATCGTGTCGAGCAGGTTGTACTGTGCGCCGCGCTCGTTGACGTAAGCGCCGACCAGGGTGCCGCCCCAGCGCGAGATCGTCGGCAACGCCAGCACGTCATAGGTCCGCACCAGCCCGTCGCGCACGCAATGCGCCACGGCAAGATATGGCTGGTGGTTCTTCAACGCGTTCGCTGCGGCAGCGCCCAGCACCGTGGCGCAATCCGGCGGTAGCGTGCTCAACGGGATGTCCCAGCGCTCGTCGCCGATCCATTGCTGGAAGTATCGGCCGGTGCGTGACACCGCGAGCGCTTCGTCAGAGCCTTTCAGCAGCGCAATATGGTCGGCAAGGCGCCCGAGGCTGCCAAGCATCACATCTTCATAGCGCGGCAGCTCTTCGCCCGGGCGCAGCGCCGCCTGCCATTTGCGCTTCAACACGGGCACGTCGCCGAACATCTCGATGCCCGGCTTCGCCGGCGAATTCCTCAACGGTTGACTGGCCACGCGCATAAACCTTCCCCGCATCCCAAGGCTCTTTTTGCGGGGCAATCCAAAGCGGCGCGGCTTAAGGCGATGTAAAAATTCCGCCCGCGGTACGCCGGTCCGGCGATTATGACAGTTTAAAGTCGAACGATGGTTAGTGCGCGTTAGAAACTATGACAGCGATTTCCGGTTGCACGCACCGTCAGCGCGCGACGACCTCGACTTCGCCGTCAACGCCGTTGACGACGTTGAACGGCCGCTCGAACACCTTGCCTTCGTTCTTGGCAATCGCCCGGTATTCGCCTTCCGACAGCACGACGCGCGGGAAAGCGCCGATCGATTCCTTGATGACGTCGCCGCCGGGCGTGATCACCGACCAGGCGGTGTTGGCGAGCGCCTCGCCGCCCTTGTCGCTGACCAGCTTCAGCGTAATGACGGCGGCGCGATGCGTGATGATGACGTCGGTGAGCTTGCCCGCCTGCAAGCGGATGTCGGAGCGCACCACCGAGTTGGCGTCGCCATAGTTGGAGATGATGTAGTAGGTGCCTTCCGGCAACAGCGCGACGTCGCCGGCCGAGACGTTGGGGATCAGCGAAGAGCGTTCGCCGGCCTCGAACTGGCTGCCCTTGTAGATCGAGAACGAAATCTGGTTCGGCGGGATCTTGCTGGTGCCGACGCGGCCTTCGATGCGCAGGCCCCCGGCGGGCAGGATGAAGGCCTCACGGTCGGTCTCCGACTTCAGCGTCACCGCGCGCGTGGCGCTGACGAGGCCGAGCGCGACATGCACGACGTAGCTGCCCGGCGGCAGCACGATGTTGGGCGTGGCGCCGCGCTCCTCGCGGATCAGCTTGAAGGTGCCGGTCTCATCCGGCTTGTCGGCAAACACCCGCCACACCAGGCCGTTGGTGATGACCGGCAGGTCCTTGCCGTATTTCGCGGTCAGCGCCAGCACGGCCTGGCCCGCGGTGGAGGCGGCCGGCGGTGGCAAAGCCGCGGGCGCGTTGGCGCTCGGCGGCGTGGCAAGGCCGGGCTGGATGAGCGTCGGTTGTGTCAGCGTCGGCGGCAGGTTCGGACCCGCGCCCGGGCCGGAGGGCGGCGCGAGATTCATGGCCGGTCCCGCTGGCGGGACATCCGGCACGGAGGCCGGCGGCACCGGCGGCGGGCGGTCGGAAAACAGCTGGGCCGAGGCCGGAAGGGGCACAAATGCGAGCCAGAGGCCAAGCGAAAGCACGGCACCAGGCCCGGCGGCCTGTCCGTTGCCGGCTACTCCCTTACCCCTCCAAATCATGGCCATGCTTTTCACCGAAAACGCGGCAAATTCAAGCCTGCGTGACTCCGGATGCCCCAGCTTGAGGAACCCTCAGGATGCCCCAATCTTAATCAATATGTCGCGTTGCCGTCGTATTCCCTCCTTGGCCGGCCCGGCCCTCTACCGGGCATAAACCATGCATAAGCACCGGAGTGGCGATGCGCGGGCCGCGCGGCATTATGTTGCGTAAGGAGGAGAATTGTCGGTGCTGAACGGCTGGATTGGCCGGAATTCCCAGGAAGCGCAGGTCCCTGACAAGGTCGGGCTCGGCACGACGCGGCGGCCGGTGATCGGCCTTGCTCTCGGCGGCGGAGCGGCTCGCGGCTTTGCCCATATCGGCATGCTGCGGACCCTGATCGCGCACGGCATCGTGCCCAATGTCGTGGTTGGCACCTCGATCGGCGCGGTGATCGGCGGCGCCTATGCCGCGGGCCATCTCGACAAGCTGGAGGAATGGGCGCGCAGCCTGCAGCCGCGCAACATCTTCAGCTATCTCGACATCCGCCTCAACGGCAGCGGCCTGATCGGCGGCAGCAGGCTCGCCGCGGAGCTGGAAGCCTCCATCGGACCGACCCTGATCGAGGATCTGCCGATCAAGTTCGCCACCGTCGCCACGGAGGTGCGTACTGGCCACGAGATCTGGCTGACCCAAGGCCGCATTGTCGATGCGATGCGCGCGTCCTATGCCCTGCCTGGCATTTTCTCGCCGGTGCTGGTCGGCGACCGCTGGCTGGTCGACGGCGCACTGGTCAACCCGGTGCCCGTGTCGGCCGCGCGCGCCTTCGGCGCTGAGATCGTGATCGCCGCCAACGTCTCCAGCGACGTGTTCGCGCACGGCACTACCGTCTACGCGCACGGCCCTTCGGTCGTCACCCCCGAGCCGGAGGTCGCGTCGGAAGCCGAAGCGGCGCCCAAGCGCGGTCTGCGAAGGCTGTTCTCCGCCGAGCGCACCATGAAGCGTGAATTCTTTGGCAGCGCCGCGCGGCCGGGCATCTCCTCGGTGATGGTCGACGCCTTCAACATCATGCAGGATCGCATTACCCGCGCGCGCCTCG
>DATEJC010000703.1:0-6868 GCA_035278345.1 Bradyrhizobium sp.
ATGTGCCGGATGGCTGCCGCCGACTGGATCGACACCGGAATGAAGTGCATGAGATGGGCGATGTTGTAGGACACCTCCCAGAAAGCACTTTCGAAGGTCACGAAAGTGCCGATGGTGATCTGGCCCTTGGTGGCGAGATACGCGCCGATCGCGAGCACCACCAGGTGCAACAGCAGCACCGAGACGGTGACGGTGCGCTCCACCATGGTGGAGAGGAACACGGCCGACGCCGTCTTGATGCGCACATCCTGGTTGCGCAGCGTGAACCAGCCGAAGACACGACGCTGCAGGCTGAACGCCTTCACCACCGCCTGCGCTGCGATGCTCTCCTGCACGGTGCCAAGCAGCGCGGCCTCGTTCAGTTTCTGCTCGTAATTGGCCTGCACCGCCTTGGGGGTGAGAATGCGCGGGCCAATCAACGTGATCGGGAACACCAGCAGCGCCACGGCGGCAAGCTGCCAGTTCAGGAACAACATCAGAAGGATGCCGGCGATCAGCTCGAGGAACGGCAGCGCCGCGCTATTGGCAAAGCTCTTGATCGCGCTCTCGAAGGCCGTGAGGTCGATCGAGAAGCGCGACAGGATCTCGCCGCGCTTGGTCTTGGCGAAGTAGCCCGCCGGCAAGTTCTGCACGTGCTCGAAGATGCGCGTGCGCACGTCGGCGATCAGCCCCGCGGCGAGTCGCGCGTCCCAGCGTTCGTACCAGACCGCGATGATGGAAGTGAGGATGCCGGCCGCCGCCAGCACGCCGAGAATCTTGTAAAGGGCCTGGAAGTCTTCCTCGCCGAGCGCGTCGTCGATCAGGAACTTCAGGCTGAGCGGCATGATGACGTTGAACAGCGTCTCGACAACCACGCCGAAGCTGACAAAGGCGATCAGCTTCTTGTAGTTGCCGAAATAGGGCCGCACAAAACCATAGATGGTGGCGAAGGCGCCGGCGGCTTCGCGCGCGGTAAAGACGACAAGGTCCTCATCCTCCTCGTCGTCGAGCTCGATTTCGTCCTCTTCTTCCTTCTCCGCCTCGTCGGTCGGGGCCGGCACAGCGTTCGGATCGCCGGCGAGCTTCTTCAGCTCGGACTCATCCGTCTGGGCGTGTGTCAGGTCGTCCGGTGAAGGAGGCTTGGGCGCCATGAAACCAACCGATGTCGAACGGCCGGCATGACCGCTACGCGAGGCGATAGCGGCAAATCGCTACCGTCCCGATCCTAGGCGATCAGGCGGCATTCGGCAAAGCAAATGGAACAACCGGTTAACGCGGCTATTCGTCCTCGACCTTGTCGAAGAACGAATAACGAAGGCTGTCGGCGTCGGCGTACCACTGCCCCGGCCCCTTGTTGGCGGCGAGCGTCGCCGCCCACACGGCGTCCATGACGTCGTGGCGGTGCATCGACAGGTCAAAGCCGTTGCCGAAGAACAATTCCGACCATTCCCACCAGGTGCCGAGCTTCTTCACCCCGCGCAAGAGGTCGTAGCGGTCGATGATCGCCGGCGCCATGTCCGAGGTCACCGAGCCGAACACAAGGCCGGTCTTCACCACACGGTTGAGCTCACGCACCGCGCGCACGGCCTGCTTGTCGGAAACATGACAGAGGCTGGTCTCGAACACGAAGTCGAACGAGCCGGCCTTGAACGGCATGTCGGTGATGGAGCCGAGCTTGTTGTACTTCTTCAGATCCTTCGGCGTCCTGGCATGAATGGCGCGGTTGTTCTCGATGCCCCAGGCATCGATGCCGCGCTCGCGCAGCGCACCGACCAGCTCGCCGCTGGCGGAGCCGGCGACCAGGAGCTTGTAGCCCTTCGCCCTGCCCCAGACGATCTTGATCAGCTGCGTCAGGTAGTCGGGGTCCGTGAACTGGCGCCACGCCTCGCTGTATGGGCCGACGCCGCGATAGTTCGCGAAATAGTCGCGGTCGATCCTGTCGGACAGCGACTTCTCGGTCCGCACGCGCTCACGGCGCAGCCGCATCATCTCGGTAACGATGAGATCGGTCGCTGCGTCCGAGGAGTCGAGCAGACCGTTGAGGGTAGAGTCGAACAGGTAATCGCCGACCAGCACGATGCCCGGATGCTCCTCCGGCTCGGGCCGGTGGTTGGTGAGGAGATCACGCACCGGCAAGCCACCGGGCAGCGCATTCACCGACGACAGCCAGCGATGGATCTTGCCTTCGAGGAAATGGTCGCGCGCGTTGCCGAGCGAAGCCGGCAGCGACTTCAGCGCGACGTCGATCAGCTCCTGATCCGAGAGGTTGGCAAACGCAAGTGCATCTGAGCCGGCGATCAGCCAGTTGAGCACGCCGTGCTTGCCGACGTCATGGCGCGCGCCCTCGTTGTAGACGCAGCAGCCGCCGAACGCCTCCGACATGAACCAGGCACCGGGGACCTTCTCGCCCCAGAACGGCTCGTCGAACAGGATGGAAACACGCAAATAGTGCGCCGGCCGGTCGAAATAGGCGATGTGCTTGACCATCGACGCGCGCAGCCGCTCGCCTTCCCAGCCCATGGTCGACAGCCACGAATGCGGCAGGCACATCAGCACGACGTCGAAGTCGCGCGACTCGGGCCCCTTGCCGTTCATCATGTTGAGCCGGTAGCGGCCGGACGCAGTCTTGCCGACCTTGAGCACCCGATGATTGAGCTGGATGTCGGCCTTTACCTCGGAACGCAGGCCCTCGATCAGCTGCTCGTTGCCGTTCTGGATGGAATAGAGGCCGATATAGCCGTCGATATCCATCAGGAAATTCTTCAGCGCGTTGAGTCCGTTGGTGTTGTGCGGCTCCGTCGCGATGTCGGAACGCGCCATCACCTTGAAGAAGCGCTTCGCGACGGGATCGCTGACTTCCTCATCGAGCACCTGCTCGCAGGTCTTGAAGGCCCAGGGATGTTCGTTGTCGTGCGCGCCGACGCCTTCATAGTATTCGAGCGGCGACATCATGTCGGAGCAGCGCTTGCGGAAGGCTTCGATGGCGGCGGCGGTCTTCTCGCCGTACTTGCGGCGCATGCCCGGCACGTCGCTGAGCAACGCGCCGTCGAGCTGCACCTGCTCGGCGTCCATCGGAATGGTCTGCAGCCCGAAATGCTGGATCAGTTCGCGCAGCGGATCGGGGCCGGTCATCGAGTAGTCGTAGATTTCGGCAACGCCCGCTTCATAGATCGCGGGCGCGGAATCGAATTTGCGGGTGACGATCTTGCCGCCCACGCGATCGGATGCCTCGTAGATGGTGATGCGGCAGAGGTCGCCGAGCTTCTTCTTCAGATACCAGGCGCTCATCAGCCCGCCCGGCCCGCCGCCGACAATTGCGAGGTCCAACATGTTTCGTTCCGCCACCTCCGCCGCCCCCTGCCCGGAAGCGCGCGGTAAAATCACCACTAGCAAAAGCGCTTTTCACCCTGAAGGAAAGATGAACAAAGCGGGTTCCTGCACCGCAGCAATAACAAAAACAAAAAGGCCGGCGCATGGCCGGCCTTTTCGCAACATATATTTCCGTATTTCTCCGGAGCCTTACTCCGCAGGCGGCAGCGCCAGCGGCTCGGCTTCCGGCGCAGTCGGCACGATCGCCGCCTGCTTCTCGCGCTCGTCGAGAATCAGCTTGTCGCGCTTCATGGCGACTTCGCGGATCTTGGCCATCGAGGCGCCGGTGCCCGCCGGGATAAGCCGGCCGACAATGACGTTCTCCTTGAGGCCTTCGAGCGGATCGACCTTGCCGTTGACTGCGGCTTCCGTGAGGACGCGCGTGGTCTCCTGGAACGAGGCCGCCGAGAAGAAGGAACGGGTCTGCAGGCTCGCCTTGGTGATGCCGAGCAGAACCGGCGTTCCCGTGGCGGGCTTCTTGCCCTCTTCCTTGGCCTTCTCGTTGATCTGGTCGAACTCGATCTTGTCGACCTGTTCGCCCGCGATCATGTCGGTCTCGCCCTGGTCGGTGATCTCCACCTTCTGCAGCATCTGACGCACGATCACTTCGATGTGCTTGTCGTTGATGAGCACGCCCTGCAGCCGATAGACCTCCTGGATTTCATTGACCAGGTAGGCAGCGAGTTCCTCGATGCCCTTGATCGCCAGGATGTCGTGCGGCGCCGGATTGCCCTCGACGATGAAGTCGCCCTTTTCGACGACGTCGCCGTCCTGCAAGTGGATGTGCTTGCCCTTCGGGATCAGGTACTCGCGCGCTTCCTCGGTCTTGTCCGCGGGCTCGATCGAGATACGGCGCTTGTTCTTGTAGTCGCGGCCGAAGCGCACGGTGCCGGAGATCTCGGCGATGATCGCCGCGTCCTTCGGCTTGCGCGCCTCGAACAGTTCGGCCACGCGCGGCAGACCGCCGGTGATGTCGCGGGTCTTGGCGCTCTCGGTCGAGATACGGGCGAGGATGTCGCCCGGCTTGACCTTGGCGCCGACGTCGACCGACAGGATCGCGTCGACCGACAGCATGTAGCGGGCATCGCCGCCACGCGCCAGCTTCAGCACCTTGCCGTCCTTGCCCTTGATCACGATCGCCGGACGCAGGTCCGCGCCACCGCGCGTCGAGCGCCAGTCGATGACCACGCGCTTGGCGATACCGGTGGATTCGTCGAGCGTTTCCGAGATCGACTGGCCTTCGACCAGATCCTCGAAGCCGATCGTTCCCTCGGCCTCCGTGAGCACCGGACGGGTGAACGGATCCCATTCGGCGATGCGGGTGCCGCGCTTGACCATGTCGCCATCGTCGATGAGCATTTTCGAGCCGTACTGGATACGGTGGGTCGCGCGCTCGGTGCCTTCGGCGTCAACGATCGCAACCACCATGTTGCGCACGGTGGCGATCGCCTGGCCTTCCGAGTTCTTGACGATCGACTTGTTCTTGATGACCACCTTGCCTTCGAAGTTCGACTCGACGAACGACTGCTCGTTGATCTGAGCGGCGCCGCCGATGTGGAAGGTGCGCATGGTCAGCTGCGTGCCGGGCTCGCCGATCGACTGCGCGGCGATGACGCCGACAGCCTCGCCGTGGTTGACCGGGGTGCCGCGGGCGAGATCGCGCCCGTAGCACTTGCCGCAGATGCCGTTGACCAGCTCGCAGGTCAGCGCCGAGCGGATCTTCACTTCCTGGATGCCCGCCTGGTGGAGCGCGTCGACATGGCTCTCCTCCATCAGCGTGCCGCGCTTGATGATCACCTTGTTGGAGGCGGGATCGCGCACGTCATCGCAGGCCACGCGGCCGAGGATGCGCGAGGCGAGCGAAGCCACCACCGTGCCGGCATCGACGATGGCGCGCATCTTGATGCCGAGCTTGGTGCCGCAGTCGTCCTGCGTGATGATGCAATCCTGCGCGACGTCGACCAGACGGCGGGTCAGGTAGCCGGAGTTCGCGGTCTTCAACGCGGTGTCCGCGAGGCCCTTGCGGGCGCCGTGGGTCGAGTTGAAGTATTCCAGCACCGACAGGCCTTCCTTGAAGTTGGAAATGATCGGCGTTTCGATGATTTCACCGGACGGCTTGGCCATCAGGCCGCGCATGCCGGCGAGCTGGCGCATCTGGGCGGGCGAACCGCGCGCACCGGAATGGGCCATCATATAGATCGAGTTGATGTCGGCCTCGGCGCCCTTGGCGGTCTTCTTGGCGGCCGAAATCTCCTTCATCATCTCCTTGGCGATCTCTTCGGTCGCCTTCGACCAGGCGTCGACGACCTTGTTGTACTTCTCGCCATGGGTGATCAGACCGTCGTTGTACTGCTGCTCGAAATCCTTCGCCAGCGTACGGGTGGTCTCGACGATCTTCCACTTGCCGTGCGGCACGACCATGTCGTCCTTGCCGAACGAGATGCCGGCCTTGAAGGCGTTGTAGAAGCCGAGCGCCATGATGCGGTCGCAGAAGATCACCGTCTCCTTCTGGCCGCAGTGGCGGTAGACCTGGTCGATGACGCCGGAGATCTCGCGCTTGGTCATCAGCTTGTTGATGACGCTGTACGGGACCTTCGAATTCTTCGGCAGCAGGTTGCCGAGCATGACGCGGCCGGCAGTGGTGTCGATCAATTGCTTGGACGGCTTGCCGTCCTCGCCGATGCCTTCCCAGCGATACTTGATCTTGGTGTGGAGGTGGATGACCTTCGAATGCAAGGCGTGCTCGAGCTCGGCCATGTCGCCGAAGACCTTGCCCTCACCGGGCAGGCCTTCACGCATGATCGAGACGTAGTAGAGGCCGAGCACGATGTCCTGCGACGGCACGATGATCGGCTGACCGTTCGCGGGATGCAGGATGTTGTTGGTCGACATCATCAGGACGCGCGCTTCCAGCTGCGCTTCCAGCGACAGCGGAACGTGCACGGCCATCTGGTCGCCGTCGAAGTCGGCGTTGAAAGCGGCGCAGACCAGCGGGTGCAGCTGGATCGCCTTGCCCTCGATCAGCACCGGCTCGAACGCCTGGATGCCGAGGCGATGCAGCGTCGGCGCGCGGTTGAGCAGCACCGGATGCTCGCGGATCACCTCGTCCAGAATGTCCCAGACCTCTGGGCGCTCCTTCTCGACCAGCTTCTTGGCCTGCTTGACGGTCGTCGACAGGCCCTTGGCGTCAAGCCGCGAATAGATGAACGGCTTGAACAGTTCGAGCGCCATCTTCTTCGGCAGGCCGCACTGGTGCAGCTTGAGCTCGGGACCGACCACGATCACCGAACGGCCGGAATAGTCGACGCGCTTGCCGAGCAGGTTCTGGCGGAAACGGCCCTGCTTGCCCTTGAGCATGTCGGCGAGCGACTTCAGCGGGCGCTTGTTGGCGCCGGTGATGACGCGGCCGCGGCGGCCGTTGTCGAACAGCGCGTCCACAGCTTCCTGCAGCATGCGCTTTTCGTTGCGGATGATGATGTCGGGCGCGCGCAGCTCCATCAGCCGCTTCAGGCGGTTGTTG
>DATEJC010000704.1:0-5298 GCA_035278345.1 Bradyrhizobium sp.
CCATCGAGAGGAGCCTTCGACCATGGCCAGTCAACCCATCCGCGATCCCGCAACGGATCAACTGCTGACGCCCCAGAACGCAGCCTTCATCATCATCGACTACCAGCCCGTCCAGGTAAACTCGATCGCCTCGATGGACCGCCAGGTGCTGGTCAACAATATTGCCGGCTGCGCCAAGGCGGCGGTGGTGTATGGCCTGCCGATCATCCATTCGACCGTCAACGTGAAGACCGGCCTCAACAAGCCGCCGGTGCCGCAGGTGCGCAAGGTGCTCGGCGGCTATCCGACCTATGACCGCACCAGCATCAACAGCTGGGAGGATGTCGAATTCCGGCGGGCTGTCGAGGCGACCGGGCGAAAGAAGCTGATCATGACCGCGCTGTGGACCGAGGCCTGCCTCACCTTCCCGGCACTCGACGCGCTGAAGGAAGGCTACGAGGTGTATGTGCCGGTCGATGCGGTTGGTGGCACGTCGGTTGCAGCGCATGAGGCAGGCTTGCGCCGGATCGAACAGGCGGGCGGCAGGATGATTTCGGTCCCGCAGCTGTTCTGCGAGCTGCAACGCGACTGGAAGCGCGCGGAAACGGTGCCCGCCTTCATGAACCTATTCATCGAGACCGGCGGCACCGCGGGAATTCAGTTCTCCTACGACAAGGCCGACTGATCAGCTCAAGCGGCCTTGCGGGTCTAGTTGCGCAGGCCGAAGAGTGACCAGCGCGAGGGCGCCTCGGCATTTTGCGCAGACGCATCCTGCGCTCGGGCATCCTGTACCGGCGGACGTTCTCTACGTTCACTCTGCGCCCGCCGGACCTGTCTTCGCGGATTCTCCGCGCGCACCTCTGCCCGCGCGTTGTGCTCGGCCCGGACGTGCCTGCGCCTTTGCGCGGACCGTTGCGGTGCACTAGCATTCTCCGCGGCCGGCGCCGGAGCCTTTTGCACAACTTGCGCCGGGGCATCTTGAGCGGACGGTACCGGCGCGTCACGCGCCTGCACATCCTGCTCTGCCGCCCAGGCCTGGAATTGCCTGAACAGGGCTTCAGGCGATGACTCGCTGTCTTCCGCCGGATCCGTGCCGGGCTGTTCTGATGCGGCAATTTCGGCGCGGGCCGGCGCGTCCCCTGTGGTCGGCGCCAAAGCCTGGGCATCGGCAGCAGACGGAGCCAAAGCCGGCGCATCAGCGGCAGATTGAATTGCTGGCGTCGATGGAGGTGACGCATTGTCGACCAGCGAAGCCGACACCTTTGCAAGGAGAGCCGCTGGATCTGCCATTGCCAGAACCGCGATACCGGTCGCTGTGGCGGCGACAATCAAGGCGCCTGCCTTGAAGACTCGCGATGGGGTAGCCGCTCCGTCACCAACATTCCCAGTGTCCCGCTCAGCTTGAACAGCGAGAAACCGAGGCAAGGGATAGGCCGGATCAAAACTGTCTTTTGTCGGCATCGGGCAATCGCTCCTCAATGGCGTTGCCGACCGTTAGCCGGCTATCGAGGTGCAAAAGCGGAGGAATCTTGATTACACTTGGGCTCGGGAACCGCGCGAACCGCATTTTGGCGCGATAGCCCGGAATACCGCTGAGGTTGTGGTGTTGCTCCCTCGGGTGCAGAATTGCGGAGGGACGCCATGCCGAAGTCAGCCACACTGCTCGCCTCGTTTGCCCTTGTCGCTGCATTTGCCAGCGAGGCGGTCGCGCAACAGCCGCCGGCGCCGACCGTGCGCATCCGCGGCACCATCGAGGCGGTGGACGGCCCGATGCTCTCCATCAAGTCGCGTGAGGGCGCCGACATGAAGGTGAAGATGACCGACAATGTCGCGGTCTTCGCCGTGGTGAAGACCGACCTGTCCGAGGTCAGGCAGAACTCCTATATCGGCGTTACCGCAATGCCCGATCCTGACGGCACCCAGCGCGCGATCGCCGTGCACATTTTCCCGGAAAACCAGCGTGGCGCGGCAGAAGGATTTCGGCCGTGGGATGCGCGGCCGAACAGCACCATGACCAATGCGACCGTGGCCGAGACGGTGAAGGGCACCGACGGCCAGCACATTCTGGTCAAGTACAAGGACGGCGAGAAGAAAGTCGTGGTGCCGGCGGATACCCCGATCGTGACCTTCGTCGCCAGCGACAAGTCGGAAGTGAAGCCCGGCGCCAAGCTGATCATCTTCGGCGCGGCGAAGAAGGAAGACGGCACCCTCGAAGCCGCCCGCGTCAATGTCGGCCGCGACGGCGTCACACCGCCGATGTGAGGCTCGATGTCGTCCCGGCCTGGTGCGCAATTGCGCACGGGAGTCGGGACCCATAGCCACCGGTGCCGATTGCTGACGCGTGCTGGAGCTCCAACTCGGTACAACCGCGCGTATGCGTGGTTATGGCCCCGGCCAGCGCCGGCGCGACAGTGGTGTATGGGGGCAGGTGTGGCAAATTCGGCACGACGGGCAAATCAGTTCGGTTTTGCCGGAATCGTGTCAAGCCCTCGGCTGAAAAATATTTCTCTTTACCAGAATTCTGATTTGCGTTATTGATCCGCCCAGCCCGCGCCGCCATGAGGGACGTTCGCGCGATCGTCACGCAAGCGTGGCGCGGGTTGCGATGGACGCTGCGGCGTCAGGCGGGTTTTCTCGCCGGACGAAAACGCTGCAGCGTACGGCGAAGTCGTGTGGTCCTGGCGCCGCGACCCTGGCGTCTATCCAGCCCGCCTGTGTGGGCTCGGCAACGGTGACAATAAAGGCCGCTCACCGGGGAGAGCACGAAGTAAGCCGTAGAGCCATTGCGCGGGGAAAGCCGGGATGTCTCGGCTGTACCTGTCTAATCCGTGTGCGTTCTTTCACTACCCATTGCACACGGTGCTGCGGGCGCAGTCGGCGCCCGGCTTTCCCTGCGCCCTCTGTCAGAGAGAGGGACAACGAATGGCAAAGCTCAGGCGGAAAACGCGCCGTGAGAACGAGAGCGCATGTCTCCACCGTTTCCCACCGTCATTGCGAGGAGCGAAGCGACGACCCTTCTCCGCTTGCTCCGCAAGCTTCGCAGGGCTGGGAGTCCGCCGAAGCTCGGAGAGCGAAGGCGGAAGCAATCCAGCTTGCCGCACGCAAGAAAGCTGGATTGCTTCGCTTCGCTCGCAATGACGGAAACTCTTCCCCGCAAGAGCGGAGCGAGGGAGAGCGCCGGCGCTTACGTCGCCAGCACGCGATCGTCGATCTCGCTGATCTTGTTCACCCCGCAGAGGCCCATCGTCGTGGTGAGTTCCTTTGCCAGCAGATCGATCGCCTTGGCGACGCCCGCTTCACCCGCTGCACCGAGGCCATAGGCATAGGCCCGGCCAATCATGCAGGACTTTGCGCCGAGCGCGAGCGCGCGCATCACGTCCATGCCGGTGCGGATGCCGCTGTCGAACATGATCTCCATCTGCGAGCCGACGGCATCGGCAATTTCCGGCAGTACCTCGATCGAGGACGGCGCGCCGTCGAGCTGGCGGCCGCCATGGTTGGAGACGACGATCGCCTGCGCGCCGGTCTTGGCCGCGATCTCGGCGTCCTCGACGTCCAGAATGCCCTTGAGGATCAGCTTGCCCGGCCAGATGCTGCGGATCCAGTCGATGTCCTTCCAGGTCAGCGTGGTGTCGAACTGCGAATTGGTCCATGCGGACAATTGTGTGATGTCCTCGGCGACCTTCAGGTGGCCCGCAAGATTGCCGAAGGTGCGGCGCTTGCCGCGCAGCACCCCTGCGACCCACGCCGGCTTTGTCGCAAAATCGATCAGCTTCGACAGCGACCATTCCGGCGGCACGGTCATGCCGTTCTTGATGTCCTGGTGACGCTGGCCGATCACCTGCAGGTCGACGGTGAGGACAAGCGCGCTGCATTTGGCGGCGATGGCGCGCTCGAGCAGCGACTTCATGAAGCCGCGGTCCTTCATGAAGTAGAGCTGGAACCAGAACGGCTTGTCGACGGCTGCCGCGATGTCTTCGATCGAGCAGATCGACATCGTACTTTGCGTGAACGGTATGCCGGCGGCCTGAGCGGCGCGGCAGGCATGAATCTCGCCGTCGCCATGCTGCATGCCGAGCAGGCCTACCGGCGCGAGGATCAGCGGCATCGCGGCCGGCTCGCCGAGGATATTGGTAGAGAGGTCGCGCCTGGAGATGTCGACCAGGATGCGCTGGCGCAACTTGATCTGCTGCAGATCTTCCGAATTGGCGCGCAGCGTGTCCTCGGTGTAGGAGCCGCGGTCGGCATAGTCGAAGAACGCCTTCGGCACCCGCTGCTTGTGCAGCTGGCGCAAGTCTTCGATGCAGGTGACGTGCTTCATGGACATTCCCGGCGGCCCTTCTTGTCTTGTCGGCTTTCGTCGTCATCTAGCATGGTTGAGCCCCCCGCCAAATCCGGGAGGAACCGTAGGCCGCGGGAGAGCCGTCATGACCCGAACAGCCAGGAAGCCCACCGACAACGCCGAGAAACGCCGCCTGGAGCAGGCCCTGGATGTGGGGCTCGAGGGGACGTTTCCCGCCTCCGACCCGGTCAGCGTCACCCAGCCGGCGCCCTCGAAGGAGGACGATCACGTCAAGCGGACGGGCTGAACGCTGCCGCGCCGGGTTCCGGATGTGGCAATAATGCCAGTGCAAACAACGCGTTAGGTCACGACCCGAGGTTGCCCGTGCCGTAACGATTCATCATATTTTTTGAAGCCATTTTAGCGTCACAGGGATTATAACCCCGTGCACGCTATCATAGCGGGCACTAGAGGCTTACCCGCCGGGTGGCGGGCCCTCGAGATGCGTTGGGGGATCCATGAGCCGCAAATATTTCGGTACCGACGGAATTCGGGGCCGCGCCAACGGGCTGATCACGCCGGAGCTTGCGCTCAAGGTGGGTCAGGCGGCCGGCCTCGTGTTTCAGCGCGGCGAGCATCGCCATCGCGTCGTCATCGGCAAGGACACGCGGCTGTCCGGCTACATGATCGAATACGCCATGGTCGCGGGCTTCACCTCGGTCGGCATGGACGTGCTGCTGCTCGGCCCGATGCCGACGCCCGCGGTTGCGATGCTGACCAAGTCGATGCGCGCCGATCTCGGCGTCATGATCTCCGCTTCGCACAATCTGTTCGAGGACAACGGCATCAAGCTGTTCGGCCCGCAGGGCTTCAAGCTGTCCGACGATGTCGAGAAGCAGATCGAGCAATTGCTCGACGAGCCGATCGATCGCCGCCTCGCGCAAAGCGCCAGCCTCGGCCGCGCCCGCCGCATCGACGGCGTGCATGATCGCTATATTGAATTCGCCAAGCGTACGCTGCCGCGCGAGCTCTCGCTC
>DATEJC010000705.1:0-10138 GCA_035278345.1 Bradyrhizobium sp.
GATCGGCCAGATGGTGGCTGCCGGCATCGGCGTTGCCGTAATGCCGGAAGTCGCCGCGCGCCGCTGCGCCCGCTCGATGAAGATCGCCGTGGTGCGGATCAGGGATTCCTGGGCCGACCGGCGGCTTGCGATCTGCGCCCGAAGCTTCAAGGCGCTGCCAAAACCGGCGCAGCAGCTGGTCGAACATTTGCGGAAGGTGACGCGCTAGCGCCCGTGTGGCTCACCGCGAGCGCCGACTGAAGTGACTACGCGACGCTACTTCGACGTCTGCACGCCCGCGTCCTTGATCACCTTGGCCCATTTCGCGGTTTCGGCGGCGATATAGTCGCGGAATTGCTCCGGCGAATTGCCGACCGTGGTCAGGCCCTGTTCGGCGAGCTTCTCCTTCACGGCGGGATCGGCGAGCGCCGTGGTGGTGATCTTGTTCAGCGCCGCGATAATCGCCGGCGGCGTAGCCGCAGGCGCCACCATGCCGTACCAGTTCTCGATGCGCAGCTCCGGCATGCCGAGCTCGAATGTAGTGGGTACATCGGGCGCGGTCGGTGCGCGTGCTGACGTGCCGAGCGCGATCGGTTTCAGCGTGCCGCTCCTGATATGCGGCAGGATCGCCGGCAGATCGAGGAACGTCATCTGCACCTGCTGTCCCAGCAGGTCGTTGATGGCGGGGGCGGCGCCGCGATAGGGCACATGCACGACGTCGATGCCGGCGGTGAGTTTCAAGAGTTCGCCCGCGAGATGCGGCAGGCTGCCGGGCCCGGTGGAGGCGAAATTGAGCTTGCCGGGCTGGGCCTTGGCCAGCGTCACCAGCTCGCTCATGTTCTTCGCCGGCACGTTGCTCGCCACGACAAGCATTTCCGGCACGGTGACCACCAAAGTGACGGGTGCGAGATCCTTCAAGGTCTCGTACGGCACTTTCTCCATGCTCTGGTTGATTGCGAGCGCACCGCAATTGACGATGCCGATGGTGTAGCCATCAGGCGCGGCCTTCGCGACCGCATCGGTGCCGAGCGTGCCGCCCTGGCCGCCGCGATTGTCGATCACGACCGGCTGCTTGGTCAGCTCCGTGATGCGCTGGCCGACGATGCGCGCGATGATGTCGTTGGGGCCACCGGCCGGGAACGGCACGATCAGCTTGATCGGTTTTACCGGAAAATCCTGCGCGAAAGCCAGCGCCGGCACCAGGGAGAGCATCAGTCCCGTCAACAGCCTGCCGATGATCCTCATGGAAAGCTCCCCGTGACGGTTTGCGCTCAGCTGTTGAGTACCTTCATCGCCGCTTCATGCACCCGCGGGTCACCGGCGGCGACGATGCGACCGCCGCTTTGCGCGGGCCTACCGTCCCAGGTGGTGACGACGCCGCCCGCGCCGGTGATGATCGGGATCAGGGCGGCGATGTCGTAAGGCTTCAGCTCGGTCTCGACCACGAGATCGAGATGACCGGCCGCCAGCATGCAGTAGGAGTAACAGTCGCCGCCATAACGCGTCAGCTTCACGGCGCTCTCGATCTTGGCGAACTGGGCGCGATCGGCGGCGTTCATCAGCAGCGGACTGGTGGTGTAGGCGGTCGCCTCCTTCAGCGAAGCGCAGCGCCGCACCGTCAGCCTGCGCTCGCCGGACGGCCCTGAATAATGGGCCGAGCCGTTGTCGCCGGAAAAGCGCTCGCCGATATAGGGCTGGTGCATCATGCCGAACACCGGCATGCCCTTGTGCAACAGCGCGATCAGCGTGCCCCAGATCGGAAACCCCGCGATGAAGGACTTGGTGCCGTCGATGGGGTCGAGCACCCAGACATATTCGGCGTCCTCGCGCTCATTGCCGAACTCCTCGCCGACGATGCCATGCTGGGGGAAGTTGGCCTTGATCAGCCGTCGCATCACCGCCTCTGCGGCGCGGTCGGCTTCGGTGACGGGGTCGAAATCCTGGGCCACGCTCTTGTTGTCGATCGACAGCGAAGTGCGAAAGAACGGCAGGATGGTTTCGCCGGAAGATGTCGCAAGGCGGCCGATAAAGGCTTTGAAATCGATGACCGTCACGGCTGTCCCTGGGCAGGCGGTAAGGGAGGAGGTGTCCGCCATTCCCCTAGCTCAAACCGCACGCTTGCGCACGGGTCGCAAAACGTTATTCCCACCCGCAAGCGCGAGTCCCCGCCGCTTGCGCGCGTTTTTCTTTCGAATCACCTTCGCTTGGTGAGAATTTTCGGGAAGGCGCGCCCATCACGATGTTGAGATTTGCCGCGATGGTGGCTATTCGGCAACGCCCGCACTTGCCCAAGTATTCTATTAAGCTATTGAATTAACAATATAATTTGTAATTTAACCAGTCTGTTGCATTCCCGCCAGCCTGGCCGGGATTGCGCAGGAAATTAAACGAAAGCTCTTGCTTTTTGTGCAGCGCGGTCGCATATTGTTGCGGTGCGGTAGCGCCTCGCGCTATCGCTGCCCTCCTTGGGCGTTTCCTCCCTAGACTTGGGCCGCTTGTTTATTCAAGCGGCCCTTTTTTCTTGTCCAGGTGGAAGGCGAGCCGGAAATGCCTCGCGCGACGCCGATTACCTCAGCGACGAGTTGATGTCCGAGAACTTCTGGCCGAGGTTCGTACCAAGGCCGTTCACCGCGGCGATGATCGCAAGGGAGATGCCAGCTGCGATCAGACCGTATTCGATCGCAGTTGCCCCCGACTCGTCCGATAAGAATTTCGAGAAGACCTTTTTCAAGTTGACCTCCAGGTTTCTGGTTTGCGTACGCGGCTCCAGGTTCCGCACCGGGGAAGATGCGTTCTGGGCTTGAAGAGGCCTTGAAGCGGAATCTTAAAATTCTCCGTAGTTCCCCGGATACGAGGCGCATCCCCGGTAAACAGTCGGCAGCGTTAACGCCGCCCTGTTCCTGTCCTCGAAGATTGTCCGAAGCTTTGACGAAAATTTGCGCGCAATATCTGCGCAATTGCCGGCGGACTATTCGGCCGCGGCCTGGAATGGCCCGAGGTCGCCAAGCGGCACTTCCGCAAGCCGGTCGGCAACAGCAGCGAAATCGGCTGCGACCTGGGTAAAGCGAGGACCGCGCTCCCGGCGCCGCTCGTCCATATAGACGGCGCGGTTGAGCTCGAGCTGGACCGTATGCAGCCCGCTGGCGGGGTTGCCGTAGTGCTCGGTAATGAAGCCGCCGGCATAGGGCTTGTTGCGGCCGATCGAATAGCCGAGGCCGGCCAGCGTATCCTCGACCAGTTCCGGCAGCAGCGGCGCGCAACTCGTCCCGTAGCGGTCGCCGATCACCACGTCCGGCCGGCGCGGCTCGTCGCGCGACACGCCGACCGACGGCATGGAATGACAGTCGACCAGAATCACGGTGCCGAAGGTCTGGTGCGCCTTGTTGATGAGCCGGCGCAGGGCGCGGTGATAGGGCTTGTACAGCGCCTCGATGCGGCCGAGCGCGTCATCGACCGCCAGCCGCTCGCGATAGATCTCCTGGCCGTCGCCGACCACGCGCGGGATGGTGCCAAGCCCGCCGGCCACCCGCATCGAGCGCGTATTGGCGAAGCTCGGCAAACGTCCGGTGAACATCCGCGGGTCGAGTTCGTAGGGCTCGCGGTTCACGTCGACATAGGAGCGCGGGAAATTCACGGTCACCACTGGAAAGCCGCGCTCGCTCAAGTGCCCGATCAATTCGTCCATGAACGAATCTTCGGAGCGGCGCAGCGCGGCAAGGTCGATTCGCGAAGCGTTAAGGAATTCGCCGGGGTAGACCGAGCCCGAATGGGGGGAATTGAAGATGATCGGCGCCCGCCAGCTCGCAGGCTCTACGATCTCGAACGGTGGCGACAACTCGCCATCAAACTGGGTCATTCGCCGGGCGCCGTCCCTTGCCGTCCACGATTCTTCCATCAGGCTTATTTCTGCCAGAAAATCGCGTGTTTTGTGAGACGATATTGTCCGGGATCACAGCGGTTCTGCCAAGTGAAAAAAGTCCCGTTTACCCTGGAACGCTTCTTCGCCCGCCATGAGGCCTGTCCTGATTGCCTTCCGCCCCGCCCCTGATGCAGTAAGATCGCCGCCCAACGACCGGGCATTAGCCGGGGTCTTTCACCCGAAATTTACCGTCTGCAGGGCTTAGTGAGTGGAGTGATTCAGTGACCCGGACTAAACGACCGAAACCCATGCATAAGATTCTCCTCGCCGAAGACGACAACGACATGCGCCGCTTTCTGGTCAAGGCGCTGGAAAATGCCGGTTTCGAGGTCTCGCCGCATGATAACGGCATGTCGGCCTATCAACGGCTGCGCGAGGAACCGTTCGAGATGCTGCTCACCGACATCGTGATGCCCGAGATGGACGGCATCGAGCTCGCCCGCCGCGCCGCCGAACTCGACCCCGACATCAAGATCATGTTCATCACCGGCTTTGCCGCCGTTGCCCTGAACTCGGATTCGGAAGCCCCCAAGAACGCCAAGGTTCTGGCCAAGCCGGTCCATCTTCGCGAATTGGTCAGCGAAGTGAACAAGATGCTGGCGGCCTGATTCCGGGAATTTAAGGACCAACTGTCCTTGCAGCCCCGGTCCGCAGCCGCTATACGGACCCCGACCCAACCACCTTTTTTCGGGCACGTAGCTCAGCGGGAGAGCACTACCTTGACATGGTAGGGGTCACAGGTTCGATCCCTGTCGTGCCCACCATCCTTCGCGCGCGAAGCGGGGCGAAGGATGCCGCGCCGTAGCCCAAACGGGCGAAGGCGGGCTTTATCCGCGCGCTACGGCTCGGCAAGCCGCTTTTTTCCTAAAGGCACGGCACTGCCCGCCGCAGATGCGAGGGCGAAGCATGTCCGGCCTGGCTCGAATGCCATGAAAGCGGACGCGAAGGGGCAGCTCACGCACTTCTCTTCCCATACAGGCCTGCATACTCCTCCTCATAGCGGGCATATGACTGCTTGATGCTCGCAAGGTTGAGCAGCATCGTCGCCACGGGCACACCAGCGCCGCCGGACACGGTCGTGCGCACCCACGCGCTCTCCGTACGCCGGCTGCCGCTCAAGGCAACCACCTCGCGCTCGGTGGTGTAGCTTTCGCCGACAAACAGCGGGCCGCGCAGCAAGCGTATCTCCTGATCCGCGAACAGCCCGACCGCGGGGCCGCGTACCGGCAATCTGTCCTCGCGCGCGCGATACTGGAACAGCACGCTCAGCATCTCGAACGGCAAGATCGGCCGGCCCCAGGGATTGTCGTTGCCGGAATAATAAGGCGAGGGCTCGGTGATGACCTTGAGCTTCGCGGCGAGCGAGAACGGGTAGAGGTCGCCCATATGCTGATCGAACTCCATCTTCACGCTCTGGCGCGCCGTCTTCATGCCGACCTTGATGTCGCTGAGGATCACCGGATCGGTCAGCGGCTTCAATTCCCTCAGCCGCTGCGACAGCGCAGTCTCCGTCACTTCGCGGCCGACGGACGCGGTGCCGCGCAGAATCTCCGTGCCGTCCTTGCGCGTCATGCCGATCGCGCAAATGTTCTGGCCGGGCTTCGGCATCTCGATGCTCGCCTGCACTTCCTCACCCTCGAACGCGGGATTGCGGTAGTGCGCGGAAAGACAGCCAGTCTCGAACCACGCGTTGCCCCAGATGCGCTCGCATAGCGGCGCGAACTGGCTGAAATGGGTGGGCCCTTCGATGGTGCCGCCCTGGAAGCCGAGCTTTTGCGCGGTGGCATCGTCATGGATCGAGGCGTGCGAATCGTAGGTCTGCGCATGCAGCATCTGCTTCGGCGCGCGCCACGGACCGGTCAATACGCCGTTGCTTTCAGCGATTTCGCTGTCGAAGGCTTTCATCTCGGCATCTCCTTGAGCACCGTTCGTGTCTTACATCGTTCCTGCGGCAAATCTCGGGAAAATGCGCGGCTAGTGGTCCGATCCCAACATTCGCACCCCGCTGCCGAGCCACTTTGCGAATGTTGGGATCAAAGGACCACTAGCAAACCTAAGATTCTAGTGGAGTTTTGGATTTGACATTCGCTTCGCGCATGCGCGGCAAATGGAGAGCGAATGTCAAATCCACTCCATTAGTTATGCCGCGCCGCGGCAAACAGGGGGCTGTGCATGCATGGCCAATCCGGGCATGCTGCGCGCCAATCAAGTCAGGTCCGAACGCAACAAGGACCGCAGGAAACGGCGGGGCAAGGTTCATCATGGCATTGCTGGAAGTTGGGCTGGACGACAAGTACCGGCTGGATGCAAAGCGGATCTTTCTGTCGGGAACGCAGGCCCTGGTCCGGCTGCCGATGCTGCAGCGAGAGCGCGATCGCGCGGCTGGGCTGAACACCGCGGGCTTCATCTCCGGCTATCGCGGCTCGCCGCTCGGCATGTACGACCATGCGCTGTGGCGCGCAAAATCCTTCCTGCAACAGCATGACATCGCCTTCGTCCCCGGCCTCAACGAGGATCTCGCCGCGACCGCGGTGTGGGGCAGCCAGCAGGTCGGCATGTTCCCAGGTTCAAAAGTCGATGGCGTGTTCGGCATCTGGTACGGCAAGGGCCCCGGCGTCGACCGCTCGCTCGATGCGCTCAAGCATGCGAACGCAGCCGGCACCTCGAAGAACGGCGGCGTCATTGCGCTCGCCGGCGACGATCATGGCTGCCAGTCATCGACGCTGGCGCATCAGAGCGAGCAAGTGTTTGCCGCAGCGCTGATGCCGGTGGTCAATCCGGCGACGCTGCAGGATTATCTCGACCTCGGCATTTTGGGCTTTGCGCTGTCGCGCTTCTCTGGCTGCTGGGTCGGCTTCAAGGCGATTTCCGAGACGGTCGAAAGCTCGGCCTCGATCATCAGCGACATCGATCGCATCAGGATCGTCACCCCCGATGATTTCGAGATGCCGCCCGCCGGCCTCTCCATTCGCTGGCCCGATCCGCCGCTGGAGTCGGAAAAGCGCCTGCACGGTCCGAAGATGGACGCGGTCGCGGCGTTTGCCCGCGCCAACCGCTTTGACCGCATCGTGCTGGATTCAAAGCCGGCGCGGCTCGGCATCATGGCGACCGGCAAGGCCTATCTCGATCTGCGCCAGGCGCTCGCCGATCTCGGCATCACCGACGCCGAGGCGCAGGCGCTCGGCCTTCGCATCTACAAGGTCGCGCTGACCTGGCCGCTGGAAGTGCGCGGCGCGCTCGCCTTCGCCGAAGGCCTGCAGGATGTGCTCGTCGTCGAGGAGAAGCGCGGCTTCATCGAGGACCAGCTCATCCGCATTCTCTACAATATGGACGCTTCGAACCGCCCGTCGGTGGTCGGCAAGCGCGACGAGAGCGGCGCGGTGCTCTTGCCGAGCGAGGGCGAACTGACGCCCACCATGGTGGCCGCCGCCGTGGTGGCGCGCCTGCGCAAGGTTGGCCATCGCAGCCCGGCGCTGGAGCAGCGCCTCGCCAAGCTCGAGGCCTTCGATCGACCGGCAGACGGCATTGGCGCTGCAAAGCTGCAGCGCACGCCGTATTTCTGCTCGGGCTGTCCGCACAATAGCTCGACCAAGATTCCGGAAGGCAGCCGCGCCATGGCCGGCATCGGCTGTCACGGCATGGCGCTGTACATTCCCGCCCGCCGCACCACGACCATCTCGCATATGGGCGCCGAGGGCGTCGCCTGGATCGGGCAGGCCCCGTTCACGAACGAAAAGCACGTCTTCCAGAATCTCGGCGATGGCACCTACACCCATTCGGGCCTGCTGGCGCTGCGCGCCGCGGCCGCGGCCGGCGTCAACATTACCTACAAGATCCTCTACAACGACGCGGTCGCGATGACCGGCGGCCAGCCCGCCGAAGGCGGCTTCAACGTCTCGCAGATCGCCCATCAAGTGGCGGCCGAAGGCGCAAAACGCCTCGCCATCGTCACCGACGATCCCGCGAAATATCCGAGCAATTATTTCCCGCCGCTCGCGACCGTGCATCACCGCCGCGAGCTCGACGCCGTGCAGCGTGAGCTGCGTGACGTCGCCGGCCTCACCGTGCTGATCTATGACCAGACTTGCGCAGCGGAAAAGCGCCGCCGCCGCAAGCGCGGGCTCTATCCCGATCCGCCGAAGCGCGTGTTCATCAACGAGCGCGTCTGCGAGGGCTGCGGCGACTGCTCGCAGGTGTCGAACTGCGTCTCGGTGCAGCCGCTGGAGACCGAGTTCGGTCGCAAGCGCCGTATCGACCAATCCAACTGCAACAAGGATTTTTCCTGCATCGAGGGTTTCTGTCCGAGCTTCGTCACCGTACACGGCGGCAAGCTGCGCAAGGCCGACCGCACCGCCGCCGATCCGTCGGCGCTGTTCGCCGATCTGCCGCCGCCGGCGACGCCCAGCCTCGACGGTCCCTTCAACATCCTCGTGACCGGCATCGGCGGCACCGGCGTCATCACCATCGGCGCGCTGCTCGGCATGGCCGCCCATGTCGACGGCAAGGCCTGCTCGACGCTGGACTTCACCGGCCTGTCGCAGAAGAACGGCGCGGTCATGAGCCACGTCCGCATCGCGCCGCATGCGGACGATCTTTCCAGCGTCCGCATCGCGCCCGGCAATGCCAACCTCATCCTCGGCTGCGACATCGTTGTCGCCACCAGCGCCACCGCGCTGAAAAGTGCCGAGCGCGGCGTCACCCGCGCCTTGGTCAATGCCGATCTGCTGCCGACCGCAAGCTTCGTCATCAATCCCGACATCGATTTCGAGATGGGCGCGATGCGCGACGCGCTCAATGGCGCCATCACGTCCGACCATCTCGACATCCTCGACGCGACGGGGCTCGCGACGGCGTTGATGGGCGACAGCATCGCCACCAATGCCTTCATGCTCGGTTTCGCCTTCCAGCGCGGCGCTATCCCGCTGTCGCTGGAAGCGATCCAGAAGGCGATCGAACTCAACGGCGCCGCGATTGAGATGAACCGCATGGCCTTTGCCTGGGGCCGGCTCGCCGCGCATGATCTGCCGCGCGTGGTCTCCGCCGCACGCTTCAAGTCGAGTGCGACAGCGCCCGCGAAGAAAACGTTGGACGAGACCATCGCCTTCCGCACCAAATTCCTCACCGACTATCAGGACGAGGCCTATGCGAAGCGTTACCTCGCCGATGTCGAGCGCGTGCGCACCGCGGAAGCCAAAGCCGCCCCCGGCTCGACGGAACTGACGGAAGCCTTCGCAAAGGGCCTGTTCAAGCTGATGGCCTACAAGGACGAGTACGAAGTCGCCCGTCTCTACAGCGACGGCGAGTTTGCAAAGGCGTTGCAGGCGCAGTTCGACGGCGATCCGTCGCTGAAAGTCTTGCTGGCGCCGCCGCTGCTCGCCCGCCGCGACAAGGTTACCGGCCATCTGCAGAAGCGCGAATTCGGCCCGTGGGTGTTTCGGGCATTCGGCCTGCTCGCGAAGCTGAAGGGCCTGCGCGGCACCGCGCTCGACATCTTTGGCTACACCGCCGAGCGCCGGATGGAGCGCGCTCTGCCGGGCGAATTTTCCGACATGATCTTCCGTCATCTCGACGGCAAGATCGATCTGCCGCGGCTGGTTGCGCTGGCAAAAATGCCGGAAGTGGTGCGTGGCTACGGCCACATCAAGGAAGCCAATGTCGCGCGCTACCGCGCCGAGTGCGCGCGGCTGGAAGGCGAGATCGGCCGGCCGGCGGCACAGGCCGCGGAGTAGCCAGTGCCGGGCACGGCAACGGGAGGCGAACTTCGGAAAGGGGCACTAGCGTGCAGTTCGGCATCTTCGATCAGAACGACCGCGGTCCGTATTCGCTCACGGAGCAATACGAAAGGCGGCTCGCGCTGATCGAGTTCTACGACCGCGCCGGCTTTCGCACCTATCACATGAGCGAGCATCACTCGACGCCGCTCAACCTGACGCCTTCGCCGAGCGTGTTCCTCGCCGCCGTCACCCAGCGCACGCGCCGCATCCGCCTCGGCGCGCTGGTCTATGTGCTGCCGACGCATCACCCGCTGCGGCTCGCCGAAGAGATCTGCATGCTGGATCATCTCAGTGGCGGCCGCGTCGAAATCGGCATCGGCCGCGGCGCCTCGCCGCATGAGCTCGACTATTTCGGCGTCGATCACGACCAGGCGCAGGCCATGTATGTCGAGGCCTACAACGTCATCATGCAGGCGCTGACAAAGGATGAGGTTGACTTCGCCGGCAGGTATTACACCTACAGGAA
>DATEJC010000706.1:0-2114 GCA_035278345.1 Bradyrhizobium sp.
TGCGCCACCGTGACGATATCGGCTTTCTGTTCGTCGGTCGCGGTTCCGAATTCGCAAGGCTGCAGGCCGATAAGACCTCGCGCGCGCTCGACAACGTGCTGTTCTTCGACGAGATCGATTCATCGGAGATACCCGGCCTGCTCGGTCAATGCCACGTCGGGCTGGTCGCGCTCCACCCGGACCACAAGACGCACAATATCCCCGGAAAATTCGTCTCCTATGTTCACTACGGCCTGCCTGTCCTTGCCCGCATCAACGCGGGCACGGACCTGCAGCATCTGATCGAGGAGAACGGCGTCGGCAAGGTCTATGTCGGCAATTCGGTCGGCGAACTGGCGATGCTTGCCGAACAGCTTGCCGATGACGATAGCCTGCGCAGATCGATGTCCGATCGCGGGAAGCAGCTTGGGCGGTCGATGTTCTCGCCCGCCGCTGCTGCGCGGCAGATCGCGGACTCCCGCCATGGCCGCGGCGAGCCGCCCCGGAATTGACGACGGGTGCCGTTCAGTTTTCGCCCTTGTCGAATACCGGCCTGAAGCCGCGCGGGTTCCACCCGAGATCCCGGACGGCCGGCGCGGAGTCGAACGTCATGTCCTTCATCATGCGGATACCCATGGCGACGTTGGCGCCGGGATAAAGTGGATTGATGGCGACGAAGCCGGCTCGCCATAGCCATGGCGGCACGGACACGAAACGCCGCGGCAAGGACATGCCGTCGAACACACGTCCGATCATTTCCCGGTATGTCATGGTTTCGGGGCCCGGCAGGGAATAGAAATGGTTGATCGCGGCATTGCTGTGCGCAGCTGTAACTGCAGCGATTGCCAGGTCCTCGGCATGAACGGGCTGGCGCAGCCCTGGGCCGCCGCCAACCAGCGGCATGAATCTGAACTTTCGGATCAACTGCGACAGCGGCGTGATGTTGGTGTCGCGCCCTTCGGCGTAAATCAGCGTCGGCCGCAGGACGGTCCAGCCGATCCCGTGCTGCTCGCAGATTGTCGCGATCTGCCGCTCGGCGGCCGCGAGGCGCTGGATCATGGCGCGCTCCGCCGCAACTTCGGTGTCCTGCTTCGTGAGCACGCTGGTCGAACTGAACGCCACCAGGCGCTTCAGCGCCGGGTGTACCAGATGGGGCAGGGCCTCCGCCAGCAAAACAGCGTCGGCGGTACAGTACAATGTCGAAAATGGCGGAAACGTCAGCGCTTCCGGTGCATGCAGATCGCCGCGATACCAGTCGACGCGAACATCGCTTCGCGGCGCGCGCGACAGTGAAAGCGGACGCTCGCCACGCTTCACCAGATGCTCGACGATGTATCCGCCAACGAGACCGCTGCCGCCTACGACCAGGCTGCTCGCTGGCTGAGTTTCTGCTGACACTTTATTTCAATCGTCCCAGACTTCGACTTGTTCGCTTGCCACTGGCCGCGCGGGTGCGCGCGCCTGATGCAATACCCGATGGGAGGTTACGGTCGATAGACCATTTGATCGACAGGTCCTAACGATTTTCCTGCCGGACTTGCTCCGTTTCTGGCTCACCCTCCTTGGACATTTCGTCGCGCTCTGACGCTGGCAACAATCGTCTCCGTTCGCGCTCCCTCATGTACTCATCGTATTTTGCCGTGCCGGCGCGCGGCGGCGCGTCGGCCGGCAGGCCGCCCGCCCAGGCCGGAATGGCATCGCTGATCCCAGCGGCAACCCGCTCGTTGATCGTTCCGCAACCGGCCAGCCCGCATGCAGGAATTGCGAGCACAAGCAGCAGTAGGCCGGGTTTCGGTAGCATCTGGCCAATCACACAACTTTCCGTAGCGGAATGCCGGTGTATAGACCATCGGATCACGGCCGAAGCAAGTTGTGGCGAAGCTGGCCGTCGGCCTTCGATGGTCGACCGGAGATGTCCGCCGCCCACTCCGATTGAGGTATTATGATACTCTATGACCGTGATGTTCTGACACGGTCGTCCCTAGAAGGGCAGACCAACATAGTTCTCGGCAACCACGCGCATCGCGATCTCCGATGAGAGCAGGTAGGACAACTCCGTTTCCTGCAGCCGATCGTCGTAGGAAGTGCGGTCGGGGAACCGGTGCAGCAGCATGGTCATCCACCAGGAGAAGCGC
>DATEJC010000707.1:0-9990 GCA_035278345.1 Bradyrhizobium sp.
TATATCGCGCGCTATCGCGGGCGGGCGCTGCTCGCCTTCATCGCGCTCACCATTGCGGCGGTGACGACGCTGATCGTGCCGGTCGCGGTGCGCCGCATGATCGACTTCGGCCTGACGCCCGAAGGCATCGCGATGATCAACAACTATTTCAGCGTGATGATCGCGGTCGTGGCGGTGCTGGCCGGCGCCAGTGCCGCGCGGTTCTATCTCGTGATGACCATCGGCGAGCGCATCGTCGCCGATCTCAGGCGCGACGTCTTCACCCATCTGATCTCGCTGTCGCCGTCCTTCTTCGACATGGCGCGCAGCGGCGAACTGGTGTCGCGGCTGACGGCCGACACCACCCAGATCAAGTCGGCGGCCGGCGCCTCGGTGTCGATCGCGCTGCGCAACCTCATGCTGTTCCTGGGCGCGGCGACCATGATGGTGATCACCAGCCCGAAACTTTCCGGCTTCGTGCTGCTGGCAATTCCCGTGATCGTGCTCCCGCTGGTCGCTTTCGGCCGCTGGGTGCGGCGGCTGTCGCGCAACGCGCAGGATACGCTCGCCGACGCCAGCGCCTATGCGTCCGAACTGGTCGGCGCGATCCGGGTCGTGCAGGCCTATACCGGCGAGCGGCTCGCCAATGCGCGCTTCGCCGGCAACGTCGAGCAGGCCTATCGGGCGGCGGTCAGTTCGACGCGCGCGCGGGCCGTGCTCACGGCGATCATCATCTTCATCGTCTTCAGCAGCGTGGTCGCGATCCTCTGGGTCGGCTCGCATGACGTGCTGATCGGCACCATGACCCCGGGCCGGCTCGGCCAGTTCGTGCTATACGCGGCATTTGCCGCTGCGGGACTTGGCCAGCTCAGCGAGGTCTGGGGCGAGGTGTCGGCGGCGTCAGGCGCGGCGGAGCGGCTGTTCGAGATTCTGCGCGTGAAGCCCGAGGTCACGGCGCCTGCTGCACCGCGTGCCTTGCCGTCGCCAGCGCGCGGCGATGTCGCGTTCGAGAATGTGAGTTTTGCCTATCCGGCGCGGCCGCAAGTGCCTGTCGTCGATGCCGTGTCGTTGTCGGTGAAGGCCGGTGAAAAGGTCGCGATCGTCGGCCCGTCGGGCGCCGGCAAGAGCACGCTGTTTCATCTGCTGCTGCGCTTCTACGATCCGAAGACCGGCAGGATCACCTTCGACGGCGTGGGCATCGACAGCGCCGATCCGCATGCGCTTCGCTCGCGCATCGCGCTGGTGCCGCAGGATTCGGTGGTGTTTGCAGCCTCGGCGCGCGAGAACATCCGCTTCGGCCGGCCGGATGCCAGTGATGCCGAAGTCGAGCGCGCCGCCGAATTGGCCCATGCCAGCGAATTCATCCGCCGATTGCCGGGTGGATTCGAGGCGAAGCTTGGCGAGCGCGGCGTGACGTTGTCGGGCGGCCAGCGCCAGCGCATCGCGATCGCCCGAGCGATCCTGCGCGACGCGCCGCTGCTGTTGCTCGACGAGGCGACGTCCGCACTCGATGCCGAGAGCGAGACCCTGGTGCAGACCGCGCTGGAAGAATTGATGCGCCACCGCACCACGCTTGTCATCGCCCACCGCCTCGCCACTGTCCTGTCCTGCGACCGCATTCTCGTCATGGAGCACGGCCGTATCGTCGAGCAGGGCACCCATGCCTCGCTGGTCGCCGCCAATGGTCTCTACGCGCGGCTGGCGCGGCTGCAGTTCGAGGGAGTCTAGGCGACTCGCGGCTTGTCTACCGTTCCGTCAGCTTCAGCTCGATGCGGCGATTGCGCTTGTAGGCTTCCTCCGTCGGCGCGGTGTCGAGCGGCTGGAATTCGGCAAAGCCCGCGGCCACCAGCCGCTGCGAGGGCACGCCGAGCGAGATCAAATACTGCACCACGGAGATCGCGCGCGCCGAGGACAACTCCCAGTTCGACTTGAAGAGGGGGCTGTTGATCGGCCGTACGTCGGTGTGGCCGTCGACCCGCAGCACCCAGGCGATCTCGGAAGGGATTTGCTTGTCGAGCTCGATTAGCGCGCTCGCAAGCTTGTCGAGTTCGGCGCGGCCTTCGGGCAAGAGCTGCGCCTGGCCGGTGTCGAAGAACACTTCGGACTGGAACACGAAGCGGTCGCCGACGATGCGGATGTCCGGACGGTTGCCGAGAATGGCGCGCAGGCGACCGAAGAATTCGGAGCGGTAGCGCGACAATTCCTGCACGCGCTGGGCCAGCGCCACGTTGAGCCGCTGGCCGAGGTCGGCGATGCGGCCCTGCGATTCCTTGTCGCGCTTCTCGGAAGCTTCCAGCGCTTCCTCCAGCGCCGCAAGCTGGCGCCGCAGCGCGCTGATCTGCTGGTTCAACACCTCGATCTGCGCCAGTGCCCGCGCCGCGATCTGCTTCTCGGAATCCAGCGCCTTGTTGAGTTCGTTGGCGCGGCCTTGCGCGTCGCTGCCGGCGCCGGCAAGGCCTTCATAGAGGCCCTTGACGCGGTCGCGCTCGCCCTCGGCAGAGGCCAGCCCGGCGCGGAGCTGCGCGACCTGGTCGTCGAGATTGAGCTTTGCGAGCTTCTCCAGCGAAAGCAAATCGTTGAGCTGCGCGATCTTGGCGGAGAGCTGCTCCAGTGCCTTGTCCTTGCCGGTGACTTCCTGCGACAGGAAGAACTGCACGACCAGGAAGACCGTGAGCAGGAACACGATCGACAGCACCAGCGTCGACAGCGCATCGACGAATCCCGGCCAGTAATTCAGACCGGATTCACTGCGGCGGGCACGGGCGAGGGCCATTGGCTTTTCCCTTCAGCTATCGGATCAGCTCTTCTCGGGCTGGCGCGCGATGCGCTCGAGCAGACGCTTGATCTCCTTGTTCTGCTCGCCCTGGCCGTCGGCCCATTCGCGGATCATCTGTTGCTCGGTGCGCATATGCGCCACCAGGCCCTGGATCGCCTCCGCCAGATTGGCCATCGCCGCGGTGGCGTTGCGGTTGGCGCCGCCTTCCTCCACCGCATGGCGCAGCCGGTCGAGCGCCTGCTGCAGGCCGGGGCCGGCACCGGTGCCGGTCACGTCATCGCCGGCATATTCGCGCACGGTGGTGGCAAGCCAGTCCTCCAGATCCGTGTAGAAGCGGTTTTGCGCCTGGCTCGATTGCAGGTCGAGGAAGCCGAGGATCAGCGAACCGGCAAGGCCGAACAGCGAGGACGAGAACGAAATGCCCATGCCGCCGAGCGGGGCGGCAAGGCCTTCCTTCAGCGCATCGAACAGCGAGCCGGCATCGCCTCCGACCTTCAAGCCTTCGATCACCTTGCCGACGGAGCCGACGGTTTCGATCAGGCCCCAGAACGTGCCGAGCAGGCCGAGAAAGACCAAAAGCCCCGTCATGTAGCGCGAGATGTCGCGCGCCTCGTCCAGACGCGTTGCGATGGAATCGAGCAGGTGCCGCATGGTCTGCTGCGTGATGGTCATCCGCCCGGTGCGCTCGCCGCCGAGGATCGCGGCCATCGGCGCCAGCAAGGTCGGGTGCCGGTCGACCGCAAGGCCGGGGTCGGCGATCCGGAAGCTGTTGACCCAGGCGACCTCCGGATAGAGCCGGATCACCTGCCGGAACGCCAGGATGATACCGATCAGCAGCACGCCGCCGATCAGGGCGTTCAGCCCGGGATTGGCGAAGAAGGCGACAATGATCTGCTTGTAGAGCACGACCATCACCAGCGCGCAGAGCACCAGGAATACCAGCATCCGCACCAGGAAAATCCGGGGCGACGACAGTTTGGTCAGTTCGATTTCCATCGCGGCGCGGGGAGAAGGGTTTTGGGGCATTGGCCGTCGTCATCCTTGGCGAAAAAGCGCGGTCGGCCGCCAATATGGCACAGGAACGGGGGGAGAAAAGGCCGCTTCGCCTGCTTTTCGATCAGACCAAAGGGGAACCGGAAGTTGAAACCGGACATTATCCCCGCGCGTATTTCCGCAATGTTCGATGTCTGGCTGTGAGATATCGGGATTTTGCATGGCGCTCACCTACCTTGCGGCCCTTGTTCTGATTGCCGCCTCCCTGTCGATCCTGATGGCCGGCGCACTCGATAGTGCAGCAGCGCATCGGCAATTCCGGTTGGGTCGGCACCGTCCGGACCTTTTCGCTCGGCCTTGTCGGCGTCGGCAGTGCGCCATGGCCGATCACGGGCCCGCCGAACGCGCGGCAATGGCTGGTGGCGGCGCTCGTAGCGGTCCGGTCGCTGCGGCTCGGTATCCTTATCGCCATCCGCACCGCTCGCATCTCGGACGATCCGCGTTATGCAGCCTTCGCCAAAGAATGGGGCCACAATGCGCCGCGGCGAATGTTCATCTTCCTGCAGAATCCCGTGGGGAGCGCTATCGCGAATATCAGTTGCGTACGAGTCGATTCTTTCCGCCGCCGCCGCAAGCATGATCCCGGGACGCAAGACCTGCTTCCCGGAGAAAATCGTGCTGACAACAGGGAGGAGCCATATGAGCTTCGTCTCGACGATCATCGGCACCGCCGAGCGCGTGCCGTTGCCAGACGTCATCATTCGCGCCGCGATCCACCGGCTTTGCTCGCGCACCGCTATCAGGCTCTCCGAATGCAACGCCAGGACCGATGCTTTGTTCGCCGATGAGATGGCCGCGCGCGTCATCGCCGAGCATACCGACGAGCCCAACGCCCAGCATTTTGAGGTGCCCGAAGCGTTCTTTGCAAAGGTGATCGGGCCCAACCGCAAATATTCGTGCTGTTTCTACAAGGAGCCGGTGTCCACGCTGCAGGAGGCGGAGGAGGAGGCGCTGCGTCAGACCGTGGAGCATGCGGAGCTTGCCGACGGCCAACAGATCCTCGAGCTCGGCTGCGGCTGGGGCTCGCTGTCGCTTTGGATGGCGCGGCAGTTTCCGTATGCGGAGGTCACGGCGGTGTCGAACTCGAACTCGCAGCGCGAATACATCGAAGGTGAAGCCGTCAGGCGCGGCTTGAACAATCTGCGCGTCATCACCTGCGACGTGAACCGTTTCGATATCGATGATCGCTTCGACCGCGTCGTCTCGGTCGAGATGTTCGAGCACATGATGAACTGGCGCGACCTCTTGATCCGCGTGCGCTCATGGCTGAAGCCGGGCGGCCGCTTCTTCATGCACACCTTCACCCATCGCTCCGGCTCCTATCTGTTCGACCGCGCCGACGGCGAGGACTGGATGGCGCAGCATTTCTTCACCGGCGGCGTGATGCCGAGCCATCATCTGATCCGGCAGTATGCCGGGATTTTCGAGGTGGAGAAGGAATGGCGCTGGAGCGGCACGCACTACCAGCGCACCGCGCTCGACTGGCTGACCAATTTCGATGCGCATCGCGAGGAGATCGAACGAAGCTTGCGCGAGGTCTATGGCGGCGACACGGCGTTGTGGATGCGGCGCTGGCGCTGGTTCTTCCTCGCGACCGCCGGCTTGTTCGGCTACGCCGACGGCAGCGAGTGGGGCGTCAGCCACTACCGCATGAAAGCCGCGTAGATTCGGCGCGTTAATCATTCGTTATCTGCGGAACCGCGATCGGCTGGATTCACATTCCGGTGATTCAGAGAAAACACCTGCGCTTTCAGTTCGCTAGCCTCATGTGACATTGGGCCGCCACGAAAGATGTTGCGTCGCAATAGGTGCGTCCTATGTTCACTGCATCACCGCGCGACGTGATCGCGCCGACGCGATGTGTTGTTTCGCGTCCATTGAGTTCAATCAGGGGCGACTGGTTTCAAAATGTCCGGCTTTCGTGTGCAATCGGCCTGCATTGCAGTGATGCTTGCTGTGCTGTCGCCAATGCTTGCCGGATGCAAGGAGCCAGTGGCGACAGCCTCACCGGTGTCGGCGACGTCCGAACCCGATGTCAGCGTTGTCGTCGTGCATCCGCGTGCGCGCGCGCAGATTCGCGAACTCCCGGGCCGCATCGCGCCGACGCGCGTTGCCGAAGTGCGACCGCGCGTCTCCGGCATCATCGTCGAGCGGCTGTTTCACCAGGGCAGCGAGGTGAAGGCCGGCGATCCCCTCTATCGAATCGATCCGCGGCCGTTCGACGTCGAAGTGCAATCGACCGAGGCTGCGCTGGCGCGCGCCAAGGCCGTGCTCGAGCAGGCGACCGCGCACGCCAATCGCGTCGCTACGCTCTACAAGGAGAAGGCCGCGCCGGAGGCGAAGAACGAGGAAGCGATCGCCGCGCTGCGCCAGGCGGAAGCCGACGTCGCCGCACGCAAGGCCGACGTCGCACGCGCCCGTCTCAATCTCGATTACGCCACCATCCGCGCGCCGATCGACGGCATCGTTGGCGCTGCCCATGTCAGCGAAGGCGCGCTGGTGGTGCAGAACGATTCGACGAGCCTTGCAACCATTCAGCAGCTCGACCCGACCTATGCCGACTTCACCCAGTCGGTCACCGAGATGAACCAGCTGCGCCGCGCGCTGGATGCCGGCGAGCTCGATCGCATCGCGCCCGATGCGATGAAGGTGCGCCTCGTGCTCGACGACGGCGAGCTCTATCCGCTGCCGGGCAAGCTGCTGTTCTCCGAGGCCAAGGTCGATGCCAATACCGGGCAGGTGACGCTGCGCGGCGAATTCCCCAATCCCAAGCGCGAATTGCTGCCGGGCATGTATGTGCGCGTGCAGATCGAGCAGGGCATCGATAGCGACGCCATCGCGGTGCCGCAGCAGGCGATCCAGCGCAACAGCGGCGGCGGCAGCGAGGTGTTCGTCGTCAACAGCGACGGCCGCGTCACCATCCAGCCGGTGAAGACCGGAGCGTTGCAAGGCGGCACCTGGTTCGTCACCGACGGTCTGAAGTCCGGCGACAAGGTCGTGGTCGAAGGATTCCAGAAGTTTGCGCCCGGCGACAAGGTCAAGACGCAGTCGTGGGTCGAGGCGGACGCATCTGCGGATATCAAGCATCAAGCCCGGTGATATCCTATGCCTGGCTTCTTCATTGACAGGCCGGTCTTCGCCTGGGTCGTCGCGCTTTTCATCTGTCTGATCGGTGCGATCTCGATTCCGCTGCTGGCAGTGGCGCAATATCCGATCATCGCGCCGCCCTCGATCTCGATCTCGACCAGCTATCCCGGCGCCTCGCCGGAGAACCTCTACAACAGCGTGACACGGCTGATCGAGGAGGAGCTGAACGGCGCCTCCGGCATCCTCAATTTCGAATCGACCAGCGACTCGCTCGGCCAGGTCGAGATCATCGCCAATTTCGTGCCGGGCACGGAGACCAGCGCCGCCTCCGTCGAGGTGCAGAACCGCCTCAAGCGCGTCGAGGCGCGGCTGCCGCGCGCGGTGATCCAGCAGGGCATCCTGGTCGAGGAAGCCTCCAGCGCCGTGCTGCAGATTATCACGCTGCGCTCGACCGACGGCAGTCTCGATGAGGTCGGCCTCGGCGACTTCATGATTCGCAATATTCTGGGCGAAGTCCGCCGCATTCCCGGCGTCGGCCGCGCCACCCTTTATTCCACCGAGCGCAGCTTGCGCATCTGGATCGATCCGGCCAAGCTCGTCGGCTACGGGCTGACGGCGGATGACGTCAACAAGGCGATTGCTGCTCAGAACGCGCAGGTCGCCTCCGGCAGCATCGGCGCCGAGCCGAGCACGCCGGACACCAGGATTTCCGCGCAGGTGCTGGTCAAGGGCCAGCTGTCCTCGCCGGATGAATTCGGCGCCATCATCCTGCGCGCCACCGCCGACGGCTCGACCGTGCGGCTGCGTGATGTCGCACGCATCGAGATCGGCGGTCTCAGCTACCAGTTCCAGACCCGCCTCAACGGCAAGCCGACCGCGGGCCTTTCCGTGCTGCTGTCGCCGACCGGTAACGCGCTCGCCACCGCCGGCAAGATCGAAAAGAAGATGAAGGAACTGTCAAAGTTCTTTCCGGCCAACATCGCCTACGACATTCCCTACAACATCACGCCGGTGGTGAAGGCCTCGATCAACAAGGTGCTGATGACGCTGGTCGAAGCTGTCGTGCTGGTGTTCATCGTGATGTTCCTGTTTCTGCAGAACATCCGCTACACCATGATCCCCACCATCGTGGTGCCCGTGGCGCTGCTGGGCGCGTGCGCCACGCTGATGCTGATGGGCTATTCCATCAACATGCTCACCATGTTCGGCATGGTGCTCGCAGTCGGCATTCTGGTCGACGACGCCATCGTCGTGGTGGAGAACGTCGAGCGCATCATGGCCGAAGAAGGCTTGCCGCCAAAGGAGGCGACGCGCAAGGCGATGTCGCAGATCACAGGCGCCATCGTCGGCATCACGCTGGTGCTGGTCGCGGTGTTCCTGCCGATGGCGTTCTTCCCGGGATCGGTCGGCATCATCTACCGGCAGTTCTCCGTCACCATGGTGGCGGCAATCTCCTTCTCCGCATTGCTGGCGCTGTCGCTGACGCCGGCGTTGTGCGCGACGCTGCTGAAGCCCGTCGAGGCCGGCCATGGCCATGCGAAGAGGGGCCTGTTCGGCTGGTTCAACCGGCTGCTCGATTCCAGCCGCCATCATTATTCGCGCACCGTGCAGGGCTCGCTGAAGCGCACCGGGCGGCTAATGCTGATCTACGCCGTGCTGCTGGTTGGTCTGTCCTGGGCCTTCGTCCGTCTGCCCGGCGGCTTCCTTCCCGTCGACGACCAGGGCTTCATCACCACCGACGTGCAAACGCCGTCGGAATCCTCCTACGCCCGCACCGAGGCGGCAGTCGAGAAGGTGGAGAAATATCTGCTCGAGCGTTCCGGCATCGAGAACGTCACCTTCCTGATGGGTTTCAGCTTCCTCGGCCAGGGCATCAACACCGCGCAGGCCTTCATTTCACTGAAGGACTGGTCGAAGCGCCCACCGAAGGATTCGGCGGCCAACATCGTCGCCGACATCAACCGGAATCTCGCCAATATCCGCGACGCCAGGGTGACCGCGCTACAGCCGCCGCCGATCGACAATCTCGGCAACTCCTCCGGCTTCTCGTTTCGCCTGCAGGATCGCGGCCAGAAGGGTTTTGCCGCGCTCACCTCCGCGGCCGATCGCCTCGTGGCGGAGGCGAATGCGAGTCGGGTGCTGCAGAAGGTTTATATCGAAGGCCTGCCGCCGGCGCCGCAGGTCAATTTGATGATCGACCGCGAAAAGGCCGGTGCCTTCGGCATCACCTTCGAGGACATCAACAACACCATCTCGACCAATCTCGGCTCGAACTACATCAACGACTTCCCGAACCGCGGCCGCATGCAGCGCGTCATCGTCCAGGCCGACAGTTTTGGCCGCATGCGGGCCGAGGATCTCCTGAACTACAATGTCAAGAACAGCCGCGGCCAACTCGTGCCGTTCTCGGCCTTCGCCTCCATCGAATGGTCGAAGGGCCCGACCCAGATCACCGGCTTCAACTACTATCCCGCCGTGCGCATCACCGGGGAGGCAAGGCCCGGCTTCACCTCGGGCGACGCCATCAAGGAGATGGAGCGCCTTGCAGGCCGCCTGCCGCGCGGCTTCGGCTACGAATGGACAGGGCAATCGCTGCAGGAAAAGCTGTCCGGCTCGCAGGCGCCGTTCCTGCTCGGCCTGTCGGTGCTGGTGGTGTTCCTGCTGCTCGCCGCGCTCTACGAGAGCTGGACCATTCCGCTCGCGGTGCTGCTCACCGTGCCGCTCGGCATTGCCGGCGCGGTGGTGGCGGCGACAATGCGCGGCCTGCCCAACGACGTCTATTTCACCGTCGGCCTCATCACCATCATCGGCCTTGCGGCGAAAGACGCCATCCTCATCATCGAATTCGCCAAGGATCTGCGCGCGCAAGGCAAGCCGCTGATCGAGGCGACGATCGAGGCGTGCTCACTCCGTTTCCGCCCGATCCTGATGACGGGGCTCGCTTTCGTCTGCGGCGTGCTGCCGATGGTGATCGCCCACGGCGCCGGCGGCGCCAGCCAGCAGGCGCTCGGCACCAGCGTGATGGGCGGCATGATTGCCGTCGTCATCCTCGCGCTGCTGCTGGTGCCGGTGTTCTTCGTCAGCGTGCAGCGCGT
>DATEJC010000708.1:0-2093 GCA_035278345.1 Bradyrhizobium sp.
CGAAGTGAACCGATTAGCGGCACCTTCTCAAAGAAACGCCCCAGTTCTTGTTCGATGTTCTGAGCAAATTGCTCACGATCCGCTTCCATCTCCTGCACTCCTCTCTGTGTGTATCGCCCGCATGATCTAACAACCGAGGGCAGCATGCAAAACGGAATCATAGGGATTCCGAAATGAGCGTTGTACTCCTGCGAAACCCCTGTACACAAGTCGCTCTAACGCTCGTTACATCGATTTGGACAAGGGCTTCGGGTCATGGCTGAGGGCAAGTTCATCTCCTACCTACGCGTCTCCACCGACAAGCAAGGCAGAAGTGGCATCGAAGCCCAGCGGGAAGCTGTTGTGCGTTACCTTAATGGTGATCTTCCCCCAAAAAAGTGGACAGGGTTAAGCTGCTTTTAGCTCCATCTCGATCGGCGCGATATAGCCGATGGCGGAATGGAGTCGGTTTCGATTGTAGAAGCCCTCGATGAAGACGAAGATATCGCGCTGGGCTTCTGCCCGGGTCTCATATTGGCGGTGGTGAACGAGCTCGGTCTTCAGGGTGTGGAAGAAGCTCTCCATCGGGGCATTGTCGTAGCAATCGGCTTTGCGGCTCATGGAAGCGGTGATGCCGGCAGCCGACAGGGCAGCGCGATAGTCCTGTGAGGCGTACTGCACACCGCGATCGGAGTGATGGATCAATCCAGCTTGCGGGTGCTGCTGCTGGATTGCCATCTTCAGGGCGGATGAGGCGAGTTCGACCTGCATGTGATCGCGCATCGCCCAGCCGACAATCTTGCGGCTGAAGAGGTCCATAATGGCTGCCAGGTAGAGCCAGCCCTCCGCAGTCGGAATGTAGGTGATATCGGCGAGCCAGATCCGGTTCGCAGCCGCGGCTGTAAAATCACGTTCGATGAGGTTCGGGGCGATCGGCAGGCCATGACGGCTGTCGGTGGTCCGAACGCGGCGCGGTGTTGCCATGATGGCGCGGATGCCGTGCCGATGCATCAAGCGTTCGATCCGGCCACGACTGGCGCCGCGTCCCTGCGCCCGCAGCGCGGCATGGACCCGCGGGCTGCCATAGCGTCCGCCGCTGTCCTGATGGACCTGTCGGATCGCAGCCAGGAGCGCGGCATTACCGGTGGTGCGTGCGCTCACCGGGCGCTCACGCCAGGCGTAATAGCCGGCCGCCGAGACCTCGAGCACGGCGCACATCAGCCGCACCGGATAGACATCGCGATGGTCCTCGATGAAGCGAAAGCTCATGTCTGCCTTCCGGCAAAGATCGCGATCGACTTTTTTAAAATGTCGCGCTCCATGCGCAACCGCTCGTTCTCCTCGCGCAGCCGCGCGATCTCGGAAGCCTGGTCCGCCGGCATCGGCGCCGCTTGCGTGATGGGGCGCCTCGTCGCCGATGCCGGCTCCTTCCGGAGCTTATCCACCCAGCGCCGCAAAACCGAATCGCGAAGACCGAGTTCCTTGCCCACCGCCGTAATCGACCGGCCACTCGAGACCACGAGCTCAGCGGCCTGCCGCTTGTACTCTTCGGTAAACGACCGACGTTGACGCCCTTCCATTCGACACCTCCTGGCTCTCAGAGCCTACTACAGGTGTCCACTCATTCGGAGGAGGTTCAAGGTCGGATTGCGAAGCAATCCGGGTGAGGGGGACTCTCCGCGAGTTCCTCTTTCACCGTTTGTGCGGAGACAGCCCCTCACCCCAACCCTCTCCCCGCACGAGCGGGGCGAGGGGGACCAGGCCGCTGGCTCCAACTCATGATGCTCTAGATACGTGCCATTCGTCGCCTCAGGCGCCACCAACCATCGCATCGACGAAAGTCGCAGCAGTTTCCCTGAGCTGCTTGCGGCTGTATCCCGCGCGCTCCATCACGGCGAGTCCTCGCGTGAATGTGACGACGACGCGGGCCAGCCGGTTGGCCTTGACCGCGAGCCGCTTGTCGGGAGCGGAACCGATGGCTTGAGCGACAAGTTGCTCCAGCCGGGTCAGCATACCCTGCACCCGCTGGCGCACGGCTTCGCTTGAAATCGCCGCGTCGAGCGCGGTGCGCGTGGTCAGGCAGCCCCGCGGCGGCGAGCCGGTTGTCATGTTGA
>DATEJC010000709.1:0-7573 GCA_035278345.1 Bradyrhizobium sp.
TAAAACTCACCCGCAGCGTCGGCATGATCGAACGGCGCGGGCTTCTGGATCAGGCCGCCGGCCAGTCCATGCACCTTGCCGGGCTGCTCACCCAAGGTGGCGAAGCGAATCCACTGACCGTCCGGCAGCTGGTTGGTCATCATCTGCGCGATCGTCTCCGGCTTCAACAGCGTCGGGCCGCCCGGCAGGAGGCTGCGGATCAGCGCCACCATGTCCGGCATGGTCGACACCAGTCCGCCGCCGCCGCTGAGCCGCGCGATGGGCGTGACATAGGCCCCCGGGAAGGGCGCGTTGTCGGTACGCGTAAGGCCCGGTTTCATCGGCGCCATGATGTCGGCCCCGGCATAATAGGCGACGAGACGGGCGCGATTCTTTTCCGGCACGACGAAGCCGGTATCGACCATGCCGAGCGGGTCGAAGAGCCGCGCCTTGATGAACGCATCGAAGCTCTGGCCGCTGATGACTTCGACCAGCCGCGCGGTGACGTCGGTCGCGAGCGAATATTCCCACGACGTGCCGGGATGGTAGATCAGCGGCAGGTCCGCCAGCACGTCCACCATCTGGGCCAGCGTGGTGTTGATATCGTGCACGCCGTGTTCGTTCAGCGCTTTGAAGATGACGGTACCGGGGTCGAAGAAGCCGTAGCTCAGCCCCGAGCTGTGGCTGAGCAGATGGCGGATGGTGATCGAGCTTTTCGCGGGCTCCGTATCGTCGATGGAAGTTGCGCCGGGACGCAGGACTTTTCGATTCCCCAATTGCGGAATGAAACGTTCGATCGCATCGTCGAGCTTGAACTTGCCTTCTTCATAGAGCAGCAGCGCGGCGCAGGAGGTGATCAGCTTGGTGTTGGAGAAAACACGGAAGATGTGATCGGTGCGCAGCGGCGTCCGCGCTTCCTTGTCGGCCCATCCGACGCAATTGACGTCGACCAGATCCCGGCCCGAGAGCACAGCCCAGGAAATGCCTGACAACAGGTCGTTGTCGATGTAGCGCTGCATGGCCGCTCGCGCCGGCTCGAAATCGAAGCCAGCGTCCGTCACCTTCATGTCTTCCAAGTAGCTTCCCCTTTGCCGTCAGGCATGCCGCCGGACGGAATACGCTTGCTCTGATTGAGGTCTGACTAGCAGTTTTGGCCGGCTGCGGGGAAGGGGCGTCAGGCGCTCACTTTCACGCCGGCATTCTTCAGCAGCACCCGCGCGGCTTCCCTTGCCGCCCGCGCCATCGAGGGGTCGTTGCGAACGAGATCCTGCGCGATGCAGCCGTCCACCAGCACGGCGAGCTGCGTCGCCAGCCCCTCGGCGTCCGCGACGTCAAGCTGATTCAAGAGATTGCGAAACCACAGGCGGCGGCTTTCCTTGAAGGCGACCGCGATCTTGCGCACCGATTTGTCCTCGGCGCCGAGCTCGGCCACCGCGTTGACGAAGGGACAGCCGCGAAAATCCTTGGACGAGAAGCGGCGCTCCAGCGAATCGAAGGTTGCGAGAATCTGCGCGGCCGGTGGCTTGTCCGATGGCCGAGGCAGCACGAAGCGGCGCTCCAGATAGGCCGTGATCAGCGCATCCTTGGACGGGAAATGATTGTACAGCGTCCGCTTGGAGATGCCGATCTCGGCAGCGATTGTGTCGACGCCGATGGCGCGAATTCCCTGCAGGTAGAACAGTTTGTCCGCGGTCTCGAGGATCCGCTCCTTCATATCGGGCTTTTTCTGCAGGGATGCCATGCGTTGAACCGGGCCGCGCGTTCCTTGACGCCCGACCATAGCGCAATTACACAGGTCTGTGTACCTAAAATGATCGGGAATCGCAGGTCGATTTTTTGATGTGCGGCCTCTCGGGAGAACAAGAACCAATGCCCCTTCTGCAAGCCCTGCGTCCCACGCTCCCCATTCTGATCGGCGCATCCATCATGCTCACGCTGAGCATGGGCCTGCGGCAGAGCTTCGGCATTTTCATGCAGCCGCTGACGCACGACATCGGGATTTCGGTGTCGCAGTTCACGCTGGCGCTCGCGGTCCAAAACCTGGCCTGGGGCTTCCTGCAGCCCGTCGCCGGCGCGCTGTCCGTTCGCTTCGGTTTCCGGCCGATCATGATCGTCGGCGCGCTGATGTATATCGTGGGCCTTGCCCTGATGGCGACCGCGCAAGGGATGATCCCGATCCTTATCGGCGCGGGGGTGCTGATCGGCACGTCGCTCGCCTGCACGGCCAATGCGATCGCGATGTCGGTTTCGGCGCGGGCGGTGCCGGCGACGGTGCGAAGCACGGTCATGGGTATCGTCTCGGCGGCTGGATCGCTTGGCGCTTTGCTGTCGGCTCCGATCGGACAGATGCTCAACGAAGGTTTTGGCTGGCGCTTCGGCGTTGCAGGCTTCGTCATCCTGTCGGTGTTCATGCTCCCGGCCGCCTGGTACGCGGGCAGGGCGGACAAGATCCCGCTGCCCAAGGCGCCCGAAGACATCGGCGATGCTTCGGCGGCGACCGCGGCAAAGATCGCCTTCGGCAATGCGTCCTTTGTGGTGATGACGCTGGCCTATTTCGTTTGCGGCATGCAGCTGGTGTTTCTCACCACGCACCTGCCGTCTTATCTCCTGATCTGCGGCCTCGATCCGATGTTAAGCGCGCAGACGCTCGGCATGATCGGCGGCTTCAACGTAATCGGCAGTCTGTTTTTCGGCTGGGCCGGCCAGCGCTGGAACAAGCTGGCGCTGCTCGGCGCGATCTACATCCTGCGCTCGCTGGCACTTGCCTGGTATTTCATGCTGCCGGCGACACCCGCGACCACGCTGCTGTTCGGCGCGATCATGGGCTTCCTCTGGATGGGCGTTGGTCCGCTGGTCGCCGGCGCCGTCGCCGAGATGTTCGGCCTGAAATGGCAGGCGATGATCCAGGGCCTTGCCTTCATGAGCCACCAGCTCGGCTCGTTCCTCGGCGCCTATGGGGGCGGGCTGATCTACGATTCGCTCGGCTCCTACACCATGGCCTGGCGGATCGGCGTTGCCCTCGGCCTTGCCGGCGGCATCATCCAGGTCGCCTTCGCTCTGATCAGGCCAAGCCAGCCGCCGATGATGCGGCCAGCCTGAAATGGCGGGCCTGCTCATTCGAACTAGTCCTTATGACGTAGCCGGCCACGCTATGCACGAGACCGGGCGTGTGGGGTTGCGTGCTCCTGCATAGCGCCTGCACCGGACGATGGCTCACTTTAAGTCAATGTTTACGCGGCCTTGCGGTTGGTTTGACCGGTTCAGTGCGTCCCCTGACAACTTCCACGGTTCCCTTCAAGGACGCGGCTTTAGTCGACCGCTCCATGATGGGGACCAGTCTCTGCGAGGTACGGCGGCGCTTATCCTAAGTTAACACAAGGCCCTGCGACTGTTGTATGTTACGGTTGGATGGGTGGGGGCTGCCGAGTATGCGTAGCGTATTCATCGGAGCAGCTGCTGTAGTATGTCGAGTGAGCCCGGCGTACCGACGTATATCTTGCAAAGGGACGGCCTCTTCCGCGAAGGCCTGCGGCTAATACTTTCAGACACTCGTTTTTGCCCGCAAGGCTGCGCAATCGAATTGGACGATCTCGGCGAAGTCCCTTGCGACAGGGCGGTTCTGTTTATCGTCGGTTTGGACGCCAACGACGCCATGATCTGCAGCAGGATCCGCGAGCAGTATCCGCTGGCCTTTGTCGTCGCCGTTGGCGATGAAAGCAGTCCCGAATCCCTCGCCAATGCGCTGGACGACGGCGCGAGCGCGGCGCTGTTCAGTTCGGTCAGCCCGGACGCGCTTGTCAGCACGCTTCAGGCGGTGATCAATGAACGGCTCGTGCTGATCGACTCGCGCCTGTGGTCGCTCCAGCCAAAGGCCGAGGAGCGGCTGACGCCGTCGCTACAGGATGAAATCCCCTGGATATCCATGGACGAACCCCATGCGGCCAAGCAATTGTCCTCGCGCGAGATCGCCATACTTGAGCGCATCGTTCGCGGAGATTCCAACAAGCATGTCGCGCGCTTCTTCAACATCGCAGAACCGACCGTGAAAGCGCATGTGAAGGCGATCCTGAGGAAAATAGGAGCCAGCAATCGCACCCAGGCGGCGATCTGGGCGGTTAATCACAAACTGTTCGACCATCCGGATGGCGTCTCGAATCTGCCGATCTTGCTGAGCAGCAGCTCGGATCCCTGAGGGCGCGACGACTGCCCATCCTGCGGCAGGTCGGCAGAGTTTGCGGATTGCGGCGAATAGACCACTTCACCAGCTGCGTTCGCGGATGGGTGCGCGGCCGTGCGGATCGCTTTGCGGCCGCCAGGTTGCGAAGGCCGGCGCCGTCGCAGCCAGCACCGCCGAGATGAACAGGAGGAAACGACCCAGCGTCAGAAGCTGCTCAGGTGGCGGCCGGTGCTCGGGCCACATCTCGCCGGCTGTTGTCACTGGCGCCGGCAGTGCCTTCGGCACCTCGCCGCGCGGGGCATGCTGGGTTTGGGTCCAGCACCGATCGCCGTTCTGCACGAGTGTCTGCGCCGGCCAGACCTGCGCTGCATCAATCTCGTCGAGGCATTGGCGGGAGGCGTAGGAAGCTGTCGTTCCGGCCAACATGAGGAGGGCGATGGCCGTGGCGAGCGGCGGAAGGCCGTGCCGGAGGCGGACGTAGTTTCCGACGCTCATGGGTGTGATGGATCCGAACTGGTCGTAGTCGGGGCTGCACCATTGAGCGAAACATTCCCGGCATAGCCTGGCATCGCCGTGCCAGAACGACGCCCGGACATAGTCGACTTCGCGCCGGCAACAGTCGCAGATCATCGCGTCGTTTCCGCGATGAGGCGGCGCAGGTCGTCGCGGGCGGCGCGTCGGTCAAGTTCGCGAACAAGTGCGTCGCCAGCCCTGCTGTCCGGGTCCGAATATAGTCGTGCCTGCTCGACCGGATCGCTGGCCGTCCTCGTCATCGTGCAGCCACCAATCATGATGGTCAGCAGCACAATTGCGGGCGGTGCCGCAACCACCAGATACGGCACCGCCCAATAGGCGATCATTTGATCGCCTCGGAGTCCCTGGCGGCAAGCTTGTCGCGGAAGGACTCGCACAGCCGGCGGACCTCATCCGTCGCACTGGAACAGGATTCGATCTCGGTGAACATCCGCTTGCCTTCCTTGCGGTAGCGCGCGGCTGTCGTTTTGATGTCCTTGAGCATGGCGGAGGCGGATGTGGTGAGCTGCTCGCAGCGTTGCACCATCTCCCGCACCACGTTGCCCATGGTTTCGATCTCTTTGGCGGTCTCCTCGTATTCCTTGACGATCGCCTCGGCCGAGAGCTTGCCGATTTCGCTGACGTCCTCGCGATGGCTGACGTAATCCGGAACAGGGGGTGCCGGGGTGTGCGGCACGTGCTCAATGGCCTGAATGTAGGGATGATTGTGAACTGCTTCGCGAACGTCATCTTCGAGCCTGGAGGCATCGAAGGGTTTCACCACCGCGCTCTGTCCTCTCATAACATTCACTCCTCTAATTAAAGTCTTCTTGGGGAGCTGGAATTATTTCCCCCAGCTCTTGCATCGGCAGGCCACGCGCCCTGGGATTAAGGCGCATTTCGACCCGACAATTTCGAGAATCTGTGCACAGCGCTTGTTGACCGCGCCGCCGCGTTCGCCCCCTTTTTTGGTCATTGCCACCTCACGACCATTTTGGGACCCTCGTCCCAGACGCGCTTGCCGCACGCGACACACTGGTACACGTGAACCGTGTTGCCGTGCCGGGAGTCGAGGAGAGAATGGGTGAGGCGCGAGAGCGCCATGCAATATGGGCAGCGACGCCGCCCATTGTAGGCGAAGGGTTCGCTCGCGAGTGCTTTGATTTCTGTCATGATCTGCCACCCCACCACCAGCGCCACCAGCCTGAAGAGCCTGGTGCGCTGAATGATCGTGGCGAAGCGGGTGGAAATGCGTCTTTTCGCCGGAGCTTTCTGACTAGCCCGTCAGGACTAGCTCCGCGCGCGGCATCGGCGCGCGGGGCGGCAAGAGAATCTGCTTCGGCGCGGAGGCCTCGGAGCTGCGATCGCGGGGCGACCAAATAAAAACGGGGCCGCAAGGCCCCGCATCAGTCACAAACGTTCCGCGATCTTACTTGATCTTGGCTTCGCGGAACTCGACGTGCTTGCGCGCGACAGGGTCATACTTCTTCTTGACGAGCTTGTCGGTCATGGTGCGCGAATTCTTCTTGGCGACGTAATAGAAGCCGGTGTCCGCCGAGGAAACGAGCTTGACCTTGATGGTGACCGCTTTGGCCATGGTGGGAGCCTCAAAATAAAGGGGATCTGGCGCCGGCCAACCGGCCCGCATTTGGCGGGCAACCTAGCCGCAAACGGCCCAAAGTCAAGGTTTTCCAGGCCGGATTCGGTCCGGATTCCGGGAATTTGGCCCTCAGATCAAGGTTTTCTCGAATCTGCAGGGCAGCAATGCCGACAACCGCCTGTTCCGAAGGCTTAACGGCGGGAGAGACCGGTGCCGAGCGCAATGACCACCAGCAATGGACGCATTCGGGTCGAGTTTTCGATGAACTGGTACATGCGCCTGGTGTCGCTGCCGTTCCTCGCCGTGAGCCTGCTCTTCTTGGTCGTTTGCGGGAATGTCCTGTACCAGAATCTGTTCGGCTACAGCCGCTGGCGCGACGACTGGGTGCTGCTTGTGATGTGCCTCATCTTCGCGCTGATCGTCGGGCTGCCCGGCCTGGTGCTGACGACGCTGCGCTATTTCGTCGAATTCGACCGGATCTTGCAGCAGGTTATCGTCACCAGGAAGTTCGGGCCGCTGAAGTTCAGCAATCTGCGCAAGCTCACCGAATTCAAGTTCCTCAGCATCACTGACGATACCGACACTGATGACGATGGCTGCCCGACCTCGACGTTCTACAGAGTGAATCTGTGTGGCGGAAAGGGCGTGAAGGGGATCATGCTCTCCTCGTTCACGAAACGCGCGCAAGCGACCAAGTTCGCGCACGAACTCGGCACTGCGCTGAAACTGCCGGGAAGGGACTATGTCGGCACGGAGCCGGACGAGAACGCGTAGTCCCGCGCTTCAATTCTCGAAGAAGCGGTTCTTCGGCCGCGGCAGGCCGAGATTTTCGCGCAAGGTCGCGCCCTCATACTCACTGCGGAAAATGCCGCGCCGCTGCAACTCGGGCACGACCTTGTCCACGAAATCATCGAGCCCGGCTGGCAGGTACGGGAACATGATGTTGAAGCCGTCGCTGCCGTAGCTGGTCAGCCATTCCTCCATCTGGTCGGCAATCGTTTTGGGCGTGCCGATAAAGGCGAGCCCGCCATAGCCGCCGACGCGCTGCGCGAGCTGGCGCACCGTCAGTTTGTCGCGTGCGGCGACATCGACCAGGCGCTGGCGGCCGCTCTTGCTGGCGTTGGTTTCGGGAATCGGCGGAAGCTGTCCGTCGGGATCGAAGCCGGAGGCATCGGTGCCCAGCATCACGGAAAGCGAGGCGATCGCGCTGTCATAATGGACGCGGCTGTCGAGCAACGCGCGCTTCTCCTTTGCTTCTTCGACGCTGTCGCCCACCACGACGAATGCGCCCGGTAAAATCTTCA
>DATEJC010000710.1:0-2210 GCA_035278345.1 Bradyrhizobium sp.
GCCGGCGGCTCCGTGCCTCGTTAGACCGCGATATTGTCGATCAAACGTGTGCTGCCAAGCCTGGCAGCCACCAACACGCGGATCGGACCTTCCTTCAGTGAGCCGATCGGCGCCAGCGTGTCGGCATGGCGGGCTTCGAGATAATCGAGCGCAAAGCCGGCGTTCCCGATCATCTCCTCGCCAACCGCCAATGCTGCCGCAATCGCCTCGCCGGCGCGAATCCGCCCGGCGCTCTCCTTGATCGCCTTGTGCAAAGTGGCGGCCATTTTCCGTTGTTCGGTCGAGAGGTAGACGTTGCGCGAGGACATGGCGAGACCATCGCGCTCGCGCACGGTCCGGGAGCCGATCACCTTGACGCCGAGGTCGAGGTCGCGCGCCATCTGCGTCACGACGCGAAGCTGCTGAAAATCCTTTTCGCCGAACACAGCGATGTCGGGGCGAACCTGGGTAAATAGCTTGCCGACCACGGTGGCGACGCCTCCGAAGAAATGCGGACGGAAGCGATCCTCCAGGCCAGCGACAGCCGGACCCTCAGGCAAAATTCGAGTCGCAAATCCCTCCGGGTACATGGTTTTGACATCGGGATGCCAGATTAGGTCGACACGCTCGGCGGCAAGCTTTTCGACGTCGGCTTTCCAGGTGCGGGGATAGGAGCCGAAGTCTTCGGTCGGGGCGAACTGGGTGGGGTTGACGAAGATGGAAACGACGACTTTCCCCGCCCGCTTTTTGGCTTGCCGGACCAGGGACACATGTCCGTCATGGAGCGCACCCATGGTCGGGACCAGCGCGACGCTGGCTTTGCGGGCGCGGAGGCCGTCGAGCGCACGGCGCAGGGCGGGGACGGTGCGGACGACCAGGGGACTGCGTGACATTGGGACTCGGATGGGCTGGCGACTGGCAGGCCGATGGCCGTGCCGGCATATGGCGGGGAAGATCGACCTTACCAAGGCGAGTCGGGGAGCGCCAAGCCGTCGCCGGACACGACTGAGATGCATCGGCAATGAAAAAATGAACCAACGCGTGGCCTGACGCACACATGATTCAGGATTTTGCGCGTAGTTATAGTAATTCGAGCGGTTTACCGTGCATTTCGCTTGACCGCGGTGCAGCCCGACTCGAAGATGTAGTAGGGGTTGAGTCATGCTCGTGCAGGCCAGTCAGGGGCAGTCCGGTTCGGCACACGTCGTTGTGCTGGGCAACGAAAAGGGCGGTTCGGGAAAATCAACCACCGCCCTGCATATCGCTGTCGCCCTGATGAAAGCCGGCCAGCGGGTCGCCACCATCGACCTCGATTGCCGCCAGCAGAGTTTCACCCGCTACATCAACAACCGCCAAGCCTGGGCTCGTCGCACCGGCATCGAGCTTGAGTTGCCGGTGCATCGCTGCATCAAGGCCGGGCTCACCATGCATGTCGCGGACAACGAGAACTCGGAGCTGCTCCAGTTCACCGATGCGGTCAGCGCGGTCGAGCACACCTTCGATTTCATCGTGATCGATACGCCCGGCACCGACAGCTACCTGATGAGGCTGGCCCATTCGATGGCGGATACGCTGGTGACGCCGATCAACGACAGCTTTCTCGATTTCGACGTGCTCGGCACGGTCGACCCACAGACCTATGCGGTGACCGGCGAGAGCCACTATGCCGAAATGGTGCGTGACACCCGCCGCAAGCGCCGCCAGCTCGATGGCGCCAGTTCCGACTGGATCGTGGTGCGCAACCGCCTGTCGATGATCGGCTCACGCAACAAGCAGCTGGTCGCCGACGGCCTCAATGAATTGTCGTTTCGCCTTGGCTTCCGCGCGGTGGACGGCTTGGCCGAGCGGGTGGTCTACCGGGAATTCTTCCCGCGCGGCCTGACCGCGCTCGACGAGATCGACGAGGCAACCCTCGGGACGCGGCCGAATCTCGGCCATGTCACCGCCCGCGAAGAGGTGACCAGCTTGCTGCGGCAGCTGAAACTGCCGCTGGACGAGCGCGGCCGCCGCCGCGCTGCCAATCGCGCCGAGTGGTTCAACGCGGTGGACAAACCGCTGGAAGTGCACGACATCCTCGGTGCCTGAGCATCCAAGCGCTTACACCCGTTTCAGCACCGGCTTTCCGAGCGGCTGCCGGCTGGCGCCTTGATCCGTCAGCGATTCTTGATGCGCGGGATGTCGTCATCCCGCCTGCATTACGGCCCGCCCCCTGGATGGAAGGTAATTACGCA
>DATEJC010000711.1:0-2102 GCA_035278345.1 Bradyrhizobium sp.
GGCTTACGCGCCGTTGAGGAATTGCAGCGGGTCAACCGGCGAAGATCCCTTGCGGATCTCGAAGTGCAGCTGCGGCGAGCCCACCTCACCCGATTGACCCGATTTGGCAATGATCTGGCCGCGCTTGATGGTGTCCCCGCGCCTCACCAGCAGTTCACTCGCATGGGCATATGCGGTGACGTAACCGTTGGAGTGCCGCACCAGGATCAGATTGCCATATCCCTTTAGTTCGTTGCCGGAGTACGCGACGACGCCGTCCTCCGCGGCCTTCACCGGCGTGCCTTCGGGCACGGCGAGGTTGATGCCGTCATTGGACTTGCCGTTGGTCTTGGCGCCGTAACCCGTGATCACCTTGCCGCGCACCGGCCAGCGGAATGACGGCAGCGCGCTGGTGGTCTCGCTGGGCTTGGGAGCCATGGCGGGCTCCGCCGGCTTGTCTTCGACCTGCGTATTCGACTGTGCGAGACGCGCGCTCTGCTGCTGCGCCGCTGGTGTGATCGAGCGCGTAGCGGGCGGCGTGAGGGCTGCAACCTGCTGCACGGGAGCAGCGGCAGCGGGAGCCGGCTCGGCCGCAGTGCTCCTGGCGCCGGGCACGGTGAGCTTCATGCCGATGCTGAGTTTGGCCGACGTCTCGAGATTGTTGGCCCTGGCGAGCACGCCGACCGGCACATGGTTGCGGCGGGCGATGCTGTGCAGCGTATCGCCCTTGTTGACGATGTGGACGCTCGAAGCGGCCGCGACCGGCCTGGTTGCCGGCGCCGCTACGGCGGGGGCCGGCACTGCCGCGACGGTGCTTTGCCGCGGCGGAATGATCAACTGCTGGCCGGGCGATAGCGCGCGGGGGCCCTTGTAACCGTTGGCCTTCAATATCTCGGCGCTGGAAACGTTGTAGCGCCGTGCGATGATCTCCAGCGTGTCGCTGGTGCCGACGATGATGGTCGTGCCGCCATGGGTGGACGCGTTGCGGGTCGCGGCGACCGATTTCGGTCCGACGGCGCCGGTCGTCTCAAGCTGCGGCCGCTGCGGCGGCGCGTAAGACGACAGTCCCCGCCCGCCTCCGGACACGCCATGGCTCGGCGCCGCGTAGGACTGCGGTGCAGCAACCTGGGGCGGCGGCGGCGTTTGCGGCCGGGAATATTGCGGCAGCTCGCGACGCTCGACGGCTGCGGTCGGCACCGAAGCCGTGGCTTCAGGTTGGGCAAAGGGATTGGAAAAATTGCTGGCCTGGAAGCGGGTCGAGGTATCGGCGCTGCACCCCGCAAATCCAAACGAAATCAGCGCCAGTGCCGCGACCTGCGGCACCCGGCGCGAGCGAAGCAACTCGGCGACACGGGACATGGTTACTCACTCGTACGCAACAAAATACTGTTTTGAGTAAACACGTCCCAAGTAAATAACGGCTTAACCACCGGATAAGGCCTTGGAACGAACGGCCAATCCCGTGTTTTGCGGAGCCCCTGGCAAAGCCGTCAGAGTTCGCGGGCAATCCCTGGGAGCGCCGGCACAAAGCGCACGTCGACCAGTTCCTTGCGGTCGAACCCTGTCTCGGTCCTGTTCATCCTGACGAGCGTCTGGATGCCGTGATGAGGTCCGACCGGGGCGATCAGGATGCCGCCGGGCTCCAGGCGCTCCAGCAGCTTCTCCGGGATGTTTTCCATCGCCGCGGTGACGATGATCCGGTCGAACGTACCGAGATTTTCGGGGATCTCGTAGCCGTCGCCGAGGATCACCTCGACATTGTCGTAGCCGAGCTTCTTGAGCCGCTTGCGGGCGCTGTCGGCAAGGGTCCGGTAGCGCTCGATGCTCACCACCTCCCGGCACAGCCTTGACAACACGGCGGCCTGATAGCCGGAGCCGGTGCCGATCTCGAGTACCCGATCTTGCTTGCGAACTGAGAGCTGCTCGGTCATGTAGGCGACCACGAAGGGCTGGCTGATGGTCTGCCCGCATTCGATGCCGAGCGCGCTGTCGCGGTAGGCATAGGCGGCATCGCCCTTCTCGACGAAGGATTCCCGGGGCACTTCTTCCATGGTGCGCAGCACCGCCTGGTCGCTGATGCCGCGCCGCCGCAGCGTCAGCTGGAACATCATCTTTTCCGGCGG
>DATEJC010000712.1:0-19460 GCA_035278345.1 Bradyrhizobium sp.
GGGCAGGATGCGCAGCTCGCGGTCGCGGCCTCCGGCGGGCAGTCGCATCCGGTGATCGGGCTGTGGAGCGTCGGCTTGCGCGACGAACTGCGTCACGCGCTGGTGGTCGAGGATATCAGGAAGATCGACCGCTGGACCGCGCGCTACCGGCTTGCCACCGTGAGCTGGCCGGCCGATCCACTTGATCCCTTCTTCAACGCCAACACGATGGATGATATCGCCGAAGCCGAACGGCTGGCGGCGCTCGACATGGCATCAGGCTAGGCAAGGCTTTGCCGCCGTTTCTGCCTTGAACCAAATCATCGTGGGCCGCGACAACTGTTGATAGCGCATCAACCCGCCTGACCGGCATGACCGACTTTCTTGGGGGCGTCCTGATATTTATCCTTCGCGTGGTCGACTTCGTGCTCGATGTCGCCGTGACGATCGATCGGATGAAGCGTCTTGCCCGTTACTGGACGGGCACCGACCGGCTCGTCGAGGTGCCGGCAGATCCCAAACCCCTCACTCCAGAAGCGCAACGCGCGCTGGCCGAAGCCGAGGCGCGCCGGGCCTCGATCCAATCCTCCTAAAGACTGAATTCGCTACGCCGCCAGCGGCACCGTCCAGGCATCATAGCCATAGACCCAATCCGCATCGGTCTTGCCGCGCAGCCAGGTATTGGCGCGTGAGGTCGCCTGCACGCGTGAGGTGCGCTCCTTGCGCGTTGCCTCGAAGCGGCGGAAGGCATCCGCAATGCCGTCGCAATCGACGCCGTCGAGGCAGCGTGACAGCACGGCGGAATCCTCGATCGCCATCGCCGCGCCCTGCGCCATATAAGGCGTCATCGGGTGGCAGGCGTCACCTAGCAACGTCACCTTGCCGTCGGCCCAGCGGTCAAGCGATTCCCGGTCGACGATCGCCCATTTGTGCACATCGGGACACGCGGCCAGCACCTGCTCGACCTGGCGGTCGAAACCGGCGAAGGCCTTGCGCAACTCCTTCACATCCCCTTTCGCCGACCATGACTCGATGCGGAATTCGGGCTCGGGCTGGCTGGTGACGAAATAGACCTCGCTGCGATCCGGCTTCACATAATAGATGACGATGTGGCGATCCTCGCCCCACCATTTGGTGCAATCGTCGATCGTCTCGCCATTGAGCAGCGACGCCGGATAAGTCGTGCGGTAAGCGATGCGGCCGGTGTAGCTCACCGGTGCGGTGTCGAACAGGATGTCGCGCACCACGGAATGAACGCCATCCGCGCCGACCACAGCGTCTGCGGTCGCGCGTGCGCCGTCGCCAAAGGTCAGGCGCACGCCATCGGCGGTCTCGTCCAGCCCAACCAGCTTGTGGTTCAGCCTGACGCATTCTTCGGGCACGGCGCTGGCGAGCGTCGCATGCAGATCGCCGCGATGCGCGAGCAGATAGGGCGCACCGAATTTGGCTTCGGCGCTTTCGCCGAAGATCATGTCGAACTTGACCTCGCCGGTGCGCCAGTCGCGGTTGTTCCAGGAGCGTGGATAGAAGGATTGCCTGCGCATGCGCTGCTCGAGGCCGAGCCCGCGCAGGACCTTCATGGCGTTGCAGCCCACCTGGATGCCGGCCCCCAGCCGAGCGAATTGTTTTGCCTGTTCGTAGACGGTGACATTGATGCCGACCTTGCGCAGCGCCGCGGCGGATGCAAGCCCGCCCATGCCTGCGCCGATGATCGCAACGTTGAGCGGCCTTGGCATCCCCTTCCCCGTTATTGTTGGAGCATGATCTTATCCGAAAAACCGGTGACCACTTTTCAGGATCATGCTCGCTACGCGGGTCTGAAGCCCGCTTTCTCCAACGCCCTTCGGCCAGCCTCCGATGCCAGCGCATCCAAAAACGCCTGCACGGCCCGCCGCTGCTTGCGCGCCTTCACCAGCGCGAAGTCATAATGCTCCTCGGCATAAGGAATGAAACCGAGACCAGCTGCATGCGCGACCGGCGCAATGGTCATGCCCCAGTCGGCACGATGCTGCGCCACGGCAGCCGCCACCGCATTGTGCGATCGCGGCTGATTCCAGTAACCGTCCGGCCGCGCGCCGTCGAGCAGGCGATCGATCAGGATGCGGGTGCCGGCGCCCTGATTGCGGTTGACCATGATGCAGGCGTCGTCAGCAAGCGCGGCGCGGACCGCCTGCTCCGCGCTCAATCCCTCGAAACGCGCATCGCCGTCGCGGAAGACGATACCCTGCATGCGCCGCCATCCTGGCACCAGTTGAAGGCCGTCGGTCAGATAAGGCGTGTTGTACGTCTCGCTCTTCTCGTCGAACAGATGGATCGGCGCCAGATCGCACTCGCCACGTTTGGCCGCGGCAAGTCCGCCAAGGCTACCGACCGCGATCGAACGCACGACAAGTCCCTCATGCGCCATCGGCGCGGTGACGAGATCGAGTCCGGTACAATGGCTGCCGATGATCACGAGGTCGGGCACGCGCACATGCGGCGTGAACAGCGTGATCTCAACGTCCGAGTTCGCCGGCAACTGATCGGCCAGCGCGTCGACCTTCAGGAATCCATCGGCCTGCGCAAAGGATGTGATCGCGCCGGATCCCTTGCCCGTGGGATAGGCGATCAGGCCATCGGCGCCCTCGACCAGCGACACCATGACGAATTCGGTGCGGCCAAGCTCCGAGGCAATGCGCACCGGGACGCGCGCGGGCACCTTGGCGTCGTTGCGCGGCGGCAGGCCGGCCATTTTGCGCAGCACCGGCACGATCATGTCGTGAAAGGTGAACATCGCCGAGGTCGGAAAGCCCGGCAGGATCACGACAGGCTTGCCGTCGCACACCGCAAGGCACAGCGGCTTGCCCGGCTTCAGCGCAACGCCATGGGCGATGATGCCGGGTTTTCCCAGCCTGCCGATGATGCGATGGGAGACATCACCCGCACCCTTTGACGTGCCGCCGGAGAGCACCAGCATGTCGTTCGCCGCCAGCGCGCTGCGCATCGCCGCTTCCAGCGCCCGCTCGTCATCGGGGATCGCGCCCAGGAAATTCGTCTCGCCGCCGTTCTCGGCAATCGCCGCGGTGACGACGGCGCCGTTGGTGTCATAGATCTCTGCTGGACGCAGCGGCGTGCCGGGTTGCACCAGCTCGTCGCCGGTCGAGACAACGGCGACGCGCAGGCGGCGTGCGATAACGACTTCGGCAATGCCGCAGGCCGCCAGCATGCCGATCTCGCGCGAGCCGATCATGGTGCCCGCGCGCAACAGCGCCTCGCCACGCGCGATGTCCGACCCTGCATAGGAGACGAACTGACCCGGCGAAACGGCGCGGCGAACCTCGATGGCGCGATTGCCGGCCGGCTGGGTGTGCTCGACCATCACGACGGCATCCGCGCCGCGCGGCACCGGACCGCCGGTTGCGATTGGTGTCGCGGTGCCCGACAGTACCGGCCGCATCGGCGCCGTGCCGCAGGCGATCACCTCATCATTGAGAATCAGGCGGACGGGCGAGGCCTCGCCGGCTGCGGCGAGATCGGCGGAACGCACGGCAAAGCCGTCGACATTGGAACGGTCGAACGGCGGCACGTCGATCGGCGCCGTCACATCCTCCGCCAGCGCGCAACCGAGGGCGCCGGCGAGTTTGCGGCGTTCGCCTGGCACGGCGCGCGGAAACAGCGCGGCCTCGAACCGTGCAATCGCCTGCTCGCGCGACAGGATGGTCAGGAACTGATCCTGGTCGATCCCCTCGCCAGCCGCCGGCAGTGGTGCCTTCGCGTTGGTCATGCGGACGCTCTCACTATTCCCTCACCATATAGGCATCGACCGGCACGCCCGCCGCAAATCCCTCGGACCCACCGGGCACTACGAGCCAGGCTTCCGCACGGCCAATCGCTTCCAGCGAGAGTTCGCCTGCGGCGAGCGTCGCCCAGCCAGCGTCCTTCCGCTCTAGCAGGACAATTTCAGCTAGCCCAACGCTGGAAGCAATCTTGCGCACCAGCGGCAGTGCAACCGTCTGGCGCGGCCTGCGGCCCGACAGACAGTCCAGCACCGGCAACGCCAGCGTCCACCACGCGGCAAGGGCCTGGTCGGGCGCGCCCGGCAGGACCACAACGGGCGTCTTGCCGATGCGCCCAACTGCCGAGGTACGGCCAGGCTGCAGCGCGATGCCGTGCGCGACGACCTCGCCCCGCTTGGCCAACGCCTGCACCGTCGCGTCATTGCGGCCGACACCGCTGCCGCCGATGGTGATGAGCAGATCGCAATCTCCCGCATCGAGCGCGCTTGCGATCGAGGCGGCGTCGCGTCCGGCAGCTGCAATGGCGCTCACCTCGACTGCGACTTTGCGCGCACTCTCGGCAATCAGATCTGCGGTCAGCGCCGCAACTGGAATATTGACGATGCGCAGATGCGGCCGCCGCACGCGCATTTTCATGAGCCCCGCCGCGCGCGCGATCAGGAGATCGCGCGGCAGGATGCGCCGGCCGGCCACCACAACGGAGCTGCCTCGGGCGATATCGCTGCCGGCGCGGCGAACGCCCTGCCCCGGCAACGCTTCGCTCACGACCTGCGCCATCGGACCCGATGTGTCGACCAAGTCAGCATCGACAACGCAGTCGCAGTTATCGGGCATTACGTCGCCTGCCTCGACCCAAACGGGCGAAGAGATCAGCGGCACGGGCGAATAGGACGACGCGCCGACGAGATCATGCGCGCGCAGTGCAAAGCCATCGGCAGCGGCGACGTCATGCAGGGGGTGGGCTGCAAGCGGTGGCATCTCGGCCGCGATGCAGCCCAGCGCCTCCGCCAGCGCCAGTTCCGCCGGCGCTACCGGTTCCAATCCGTTGAGCAGGGCGTTGAGCGCGACGTCGAGCGGGGTCAGCGAAGCCGGCAGGCGCTGGAGCGAGGTCATGTTTGGCCTAATGCCCTGAATCGGCCCGGAAATACAGAACCAAATACCTCTCGGACCGCCCACGCCTTGGACCCGACGGCAATGTCCCCAGGTGTGGGGACACGAGGGTCGCGCCGGCCCCTATCCCGGTCTAGGCCAAAATGACGGGTCCCAAGATAGTTGCAAATGGGACCAATTAGCGCTATCGAGCCGCCGCATAACAGCAAGAAGCGGCCAACGCGCCGATGCTCCAGGGAGGGAGAAGGATGTTTTCCAGGAATTTTTCCGCGGCGGCGTTAGGTGCAGCAGCGATGCTCGCATCGTCGGCGGCGCTCGCGCAGGTTTCCGACGATGTGGTCAAGATCGGCGTGCTCACCGACATGAACGGCCCGGCCTCGACGCCAACCGGCCAGGGGTCGGTGACGGCGGCGCAGATGGCGATCGACGATTTCGGCGGCAAGGTGCTGGGCAAGCCGATCAGCCTTGTCGTCGGCGACCACCAGCTGAAGCCTGATATCGGCAGCAGTCTTGCCCGGCGCTGGTACGACGTCGACCAGGTCGACCTGATCCTGGACGTGCCGGTGTCGGCTGTCGGACTTGCGGTGCAGACGATCGCCAACGAGAAGAAGAAGCTCTTCATCACGCACTCGACGGGCACGGCTGATTTCCACGGCAAGTTCTGTTCGCCCTATGCCATCCAGTGGGTCTTCGACACGCGCGCGCTTGCGGCCGGCACCGCACAGGCCGTCGTGAAGCGCGGCGGCGACACCTGGTTCTTCATCACCGATGACTACGCCTTCGGCCATTCGCTGGAGCGCGATGCGACCGCCATGATCACCAAGAGCGGCGGCAAGGTGCTCGGCTCGGTCCGCCCGCCCTTTGCGACGCCGGACCTGTCGTCCTTCATCCTGCAGGCGCAGGCCTCCAAGGCCAAGATCATCGGTATCGCGGCCGGCCCGCCCAACAACACCAACGAGATCAAGACCGCCGGCGAATTCGGCATCTTCAAGGGCGGTCAGCAGATGGCGGGCTTGCTGGTGCTCATCACCGACATCCACGGGCTCGGGCTGCAGGCCGCGCAGGGCCTGCTGCTGACCACGTCGTTCTACTGGGACATGGACGACAAGACCCGCGAATGGTCGAAGCGGTATTTCGCCAAGATGAACCGGATGCCGACGATGTGGCAGGCCGGCGTCTACTCCTCAACGATGGCCTATCTCAACGCCGTCAAGGAGGCCGGCACGGACGAACCGCTGAAGGTCGCCGCAAAGATGCGCGAGAAGCCGATCGAGGATTTCTTCTCCCGCAACGGCAAGCTGCGCGAGGACAATCTGATGGTGCACGACCTCTGGCTGGTGCAGGTCAAGAAGCCGGAAGAGTCGAAATATCCATGGGATTATTATCAGATCCTCGCGAAGATTCCTGGCGAGGAAGCATTCGGTCCGCCGAACCCGGAATGTTCGCTGGTGAAGAAATAAGCCTGACAAGCAACTGGTGTCGTCCCGGCTCGCGTTCGCTTGGCCGGGACGACAGTCACTTTGCCGCGCCGATCTCCTTCAAATATTTCATTACGCCGGGATGGATCAGCTCCTGCTTCGGCGCGGCGGCAACGGTGTTTGCTGCGGTCGTCTCGCAGGCTTGCGGCAGCTTCTTGCAGAGCGCTGCTTCCGCGCCATGCAGTGCGCGTGCGAGGCGATAGGCGACGTCGTCGGGCAGGTCGGCGCGCGTCAGGACAAAGCTCCAGGAGCCGACCGAATTGATGGCTTCAGGCTGGCCCGGATAGCTGCCGGCCGGAACCGTGAGCGGTTTCAGGAAGGTGTGCTTGGCGCGGATGCGCGCGATCTCGCCGGCATCGGGCGCGATGAAGCGCGCGCCAGCGGGGCTTGATGCGACCGCGGCAAATCCGGGCCAGGCGATGCCGGCGCCCCACAATGCCGCGGCGCGTCCGTCCTGCACCATCGCCGGCCCATCGCCGGCGCGGTCGAGATAGATCGACTTGAAATCCTCGTCCTGCTTCAGCCCGATGCCGTCCAGCACATAGCGCGACAGGATCGGCAGGCCCGAGCCTTTGGCGCCGAACGCGACCGGCTGGCCGACGAGGTCGCGGATGGTCTTGTAAGGGCTGTCGGCCCTGACCACGAACATGCCGGGGCTCGAATACATCGCGGTCAATATTTTCAGCGGCGTCGCCTTCCGGCCAATTCCCATGAAGGCCTCATAGGCGGGCTCGCCTGCGACCAGCGCGATGTCGAGCTGGCCAGCCTCCATCAGCGGAATGTTTTCGTTGCTGCCCTTGGTGTTGCGCGGCTCGATCGCGAAAGAGGTATCCGCCGCATTGATGATTTCGGCAAAGGCATTGCCGTAAACCGGAAAGCCGCCGCCGGGCGTCGCAGTTCCCAGACTGACCGTGGTCTTTGAAATGGCCTTGCCTCCCTCTTGCGCTGCCGCGTGGCTGGTTGCGAGAAGCAGGCTCGCACAAACGATCAGGGCACGTTTCATGTTTTTCGTTTCCTGCGCGCCGAAGTGCGCCATCATTGCGCAATCAGCAGCGTAGGCAAAGCCTCTGTTTTGTGGAAGCATGGCCAAATTGTCCAAAGAAAAAAACAACGGGAGATTTCATGAATCGTTTCTGGCGTTCCGCCCTGTTCTCGCTCGCCTGCGCAATCGGCCTTGCCTGCGTCTCACCCGCATCCGCCGCGGACTATCCGAACCGGCCGGTGCGCTGGATCGTCGGCTTCACGGCGGGTGGCCCGGTCGACACCGTGGCGCGGATCATGGCGCAATGGCTGTCGGACCGTTTCGGGCAGCAATTCCTGGTGGAGAACCGCACCGGCTCCGGCGGCAATATCGCGGCGGCGGCCGGCATCAGCTCGCCGCCGGACGGCTATACGCTGATCTTCGTCGCGCCCAACAACGCGATCAGCGCCTCGCTCTATAAGAAGCTGCCTTACGATTTCATCCGCGACACCGATCCGGTCGCGAGCATCATGCAGCTCACCAACATGCTCGTTGTCGCCAACGACATGCCGGTGAAGACCGTCCAGGAGTTCATCGACTACTGCAAGGCCAACCCGGGCAAGATATCCTATGCTTCGTCCGGCAACGGCACCTCGGTGCACATGTCGGCCGAGCTGTTCAAGGCGATGACCAAATGCGACATGCTGCACGTGCCCTATCGCGGCTCGGCGGCGGCCATCCCCGACATCATCTCCAACAAGGTGCAGCTGATCTTCGACAATCTGCCCACGGCGCTGGAGCAGGTGCGCGGCGGCACGCTGCGCGGCCTCGGCGTCACTTCGCCAAAGCGCTGGCCGACCGTGCCCGACATTCCGGCGATCGCCGAGACCGTACCGGGTTTCGAATCGGTCGGCTTCTACGGCATCTCGGTGCCGAAGGGCACGCCGCCGGAAATCATCGCCACGCTGAACAAGGCGATCGGCGAGGCGTTGAAGGACCCCAAGCTGGTGGCCCGTCTCGCCGAAGTCGGCGGAATACCGCGGCCGATGACCCCTGCCGAATTCGGCAAGCTCGTGGCCGACGAAACCGTAAAATGGCGCAAGGTCGTCGAATTCGCCGGGGTTTCGGTCGACTGAGGGCGGCATTGCGGGACCAGCAGGTACCCTGTAAACGGAAGCCGCACCGTTGCCGGCCGCGTGACGCGGCCGCCTGCGGCGGGGCCTGTAGCTCAATGGTTAGAGCCGGCCGCTCATAACGGTCTGGTTGCAGGTTCGAGTCCTGCCGGGCCCACCGATCAAATCAAATGGTTGTCTCTCTCCCCCGCAATCGGAGCCGGCGCCGCACCAGATATCCAGAGAACTACTGCTGGCTGCCTCTCTCCGATGAAGCACAATACTCGCAGGGCGCGAAGATAGAAGGCTTGTTTGTCCGTCACCGCAATATTGGAGACTAAGGCGCGCACAAGAGTAGAGTAGCGAAGATCCGGAAGGCTACCGGCAGAAGTTAGAAGCGGAAATGGCGCAGTTCGAACACGACTCCCCCGCTGGCAACGCAGTGCCGATCGCACCTGTCTCCCGGTAATTTGCGGCTCGCTTGTGCGATTCTGTCGGCCACAGACGGCATTGACCAGCCGGCCGAGGTCCAGCGGTTTTCCTCGAAGCAGGACGCTGCCCGGACTACACACCGGACCAGCTACAACAGTGTGGGCATGAGCCCCGCCCATCAGTTCTCACGTTTCCACTGGCCAATGCGTCAGGCTTCAAGCTTTTTCGCTTTCCAGATGCTTGCGTGCGGCCCGACGCAGCTGCGCAAGCGTAGCGCGGGTCGACACTTGCTCCGGATCGGCCCGCAGTTCAATGACCGCTGCCCGTCCAGAGGCACGCGCCCGCTTCAGAGCGGGATGGAAGTCTGCCGAGCATTCAACCCGCTCTGCATGGGCGCCCATCGCGGCCGCGAAGGCGACGAAATCGGGATTAATCAGATCCGTCCCCACGACCCGTCCGGGATGTTCCCGCTCCTGATGCATCCGGATGGTGCCGTACATCTCGTTGTTGAAGACGACAATAATGGGTTTGCCACCATGCTGCACCGCGGTCTGGATTTCCTGGCCGCTCATCATGAAACCGCCGTCCCCGACGCACCCGATCACCAAGCGGTCTGGGTATATCAACGAGGCCGCCACAGCTGCGGGAACCGAATAACCCATCGCTCCTGACGTTGGGCCGATCTGCCGTGACGGTCGCCGGTAGGTCAGGTAACGCTGCGGCCAGCCGGTATGGTTGCCCGCGTCCAGCGTGATGATGACATCTTCCGGCAGTTCGTCCCGTAACTCGGCGAGAACCTGCGCAATATCGAGCGCGCCGTCATATTTTGGCGGATTGATAGCCTCCTCGAATTCACGCCGCAGCGTTTCCCGCCAGGAATGCCAGCGCGCCGATGCAACAGGCTCCATGTGCGCTGCAAGGGCCGCGAACGACTGCGTAGAAGCCGCAATTGCGAGATGCGGCGCGTAGACCCGGCCGATCTCATCCGCACTGGGATGGATATGAACCAGCCGCTGAACAGGAACTGGCGCGTTAACGAGACTATAGCCCTGCGTTGTCATCTCCCCCAGGCGCGCGCCCACAACAACGATCAAGTCGGCCTCTTTGGCACGCCTGATCAGGGAGGGAGGACCAGACGTTCCGAAGTCGCCGACGAAGCACGACGAACGGTTGTCGAACACATCCTGCCTCCGGAAGGAGCAGGCCACGGGAAGCTGGCTGGCTTCCGCGAACCGGAGAATCTGGGCGCAGGCTTCATCAGGCCATCCCGAGCCACCGACGAGAAGCAACGGCCTCTCCGCTTTGACAAGCAAATCACGGAGCGCGCCAAGTTCGGAACCGGCCATCCTTGGCTGCACGGTCGTGTACCTTGCGGCATCATTGACCGCGGCGCGCTCCTTGAGCATGTCCTCGGGCAACGCCAGCACGACCGGACCTGGTCGTCCCGAGGTCGCGAGATGGTAAGCGCGTGCAAGATATTCGGGGATGCGCTCGGTCTGCTCGATCTGAGCCACCCATTTTGCCACCGACCCAAACATCTGGCGGTAGTCGATCTCCTGGAAGGCTTCGCGATCCGTTGCGTCGCGCCCCACCTGCCCGACAAGCAGGATCATCGGCGTGGAATCCTGGAAGGCCGTGTGAACTCCCACTGCGGCATGGCAGGCCCCCGGTCCTCGTGTCACGAGGCAAATTCCCGGGCGTCCAGTGAGCTTTCCGTAGGCTTCCGCCATATTGGCGGCGCCGGCCTCATGTCGCGCATTGATGAGGGTTATCTTGTCGCGAACATCATGGAGAGCATCGAGAACCTCCAAGTAGCTCTCGCCGGGCACGCAGAATGCGATCTCCGCCCCGTGGACCAGAAGCTGGTCCACCAGGATCTGCCCGCCGCTGCGGTTTCGTTCTGGTTGCTGTAACATTGTTGTCCTCGGGAGCGCTTGGGCGGGAACGTCGTTCCGCGCATTCATGGCCCGGAAGACGCGGCAAAACAAGACCGCCGCGTATCCGACTCGGGCTACCTCTGCGCTGCGGATTTGACCGGCAACTTCGGGAATTCCACCCTGGCGCTGACGTCAATCGGGTACCGGCATGCCTGGTTCACACGAATGTCCCCTGCAGCACTGACCAGCATGAAGGCTTCGACGGAGGACACGCCGTGACGCTCCTGAAGAAGCTGCATCATTTCGCGGGTGGCTAGCTCGGAGGCCGTTGCAAAATCAGGGGCGGTAGCGATCGTAATCAAGCGATCGTCATCTTCGACCCACGGCCATGATCGTGCAGTGGCCTTCTCGACACTTACACGAATATGGACGCGGGCACCGATCTCCACGCCAGTGCCGCATGCCTCACCGTCACCCATGGTCGCGTGAACGTCTCCGAGATAAAGCATGCCGCCAGGCACACGCACCGGCATCCGCACCCGCGCGCCCGGCGCAATTTGACTGCAATCGAGGTTGCCGCCGTGCCGGCCATTGAAAATCGGCGCGATCGCTTCGCCTGCCGGCGCTGTCGCGATCACACCTACCATGGGACGAATGGGTAGCTCCAGCTCACTGAAATGGACGACATTTTCGGTGACTGTTACGATCTTTGCCGTGTCCTGTTCAACGAGCCCTTGAACCAGCCCCAGCTTCGGTTTCACGATCAGGAAGCCGGATTGGTCGAGCTCTATCGCCAGGATTTCGACAACCAAAGCATCGCCAGGTTCGCAGCCCTTGACGACGATCGGGCCTGTCACGGGCACCGTCTTCGGAAACTTTTCCGAGAAATCGGGCGCCGTCAGGGTCACTTCATCGGCATGCTTGAGCTTTCCCGTGCGAGCATCGTGCGTCGCGACGATCAGAGACGCTCCGCTCTCGACCGTCGCAACAGGCCTCCCCTTGGCGTCGATGCTGTAGCGGGGGTCATCGCGATCGACGAACAGGGGCTCACCGTCGACCGGACCCACTACTGATAGCTTCGTCACTTATTTCCCCCCAGCGGCGAGAAACGCGCCGGCTTGAGAATCTTGTTTTCCTGATTGCTCAGATGACCAAACGGTGTCATGCGGTTGCGATAGTCCCACCAACGGGGATCGGCTTCCATCCTGCCGCGCTTCTGCTCGCGATCCGCCAGGCTTTCGTAGCCCCACATGTGAACAACCTGGTTGAGTGCCCCGATCTCCGTGTAGAAATAGCCAATCGGGAGCCCGAGATACTCCTTCTGGATCGGCAAGCCCTCGGCCTCGTACTTCTCCAGAAAGTCAGGAAGAAGGCCCGGCGAAAGCATGTAAGTGCGCAGATCGATGATCATCGTGTTCTCCTTATTGGTGTTGGTGTTGGTGATAGTTGGATCGTCAGTCCTTGACCGCGGATTCGGTAAAACCCTGGACCAGGTAGCGCTGCAGAATGACGTAGAGAACGGCCGGAATGGCGGAGCCGATCGTTGCTGCTGCCATGATATCGGACCATTGCACGCGGAACTGCCCGATCAGCTGCGTGACGCCCAGCGTCATTGTCTGAAGGTTTTGGCTTGAGATGAGGCAAAGCGCCCACAGCAGATCGCCCCATGCCAAAAGGAACGAGAAGATCGTCGTCGCAACCAGCCCCGGCCAGATATTCGGCAAGATACAGAGGAAGAGTATCTGGATGTGCGAGGCGCCGTCGATGCGCGCCGCCTGATCAAGCTCCAGCGGAACTGTGTCGGTATAGCCCTTCAGCATCCATACTGCGAAAGGCATCGTGAGCGTAGACTGCGCCAGGATGAGCGCAAGATGCGTGTCATAGAGTCCGACCAGCGCGGCCATCTTCAGATACGGGCCTACCAGAAGGACACCGGGAATCATCTGACTGGCGAGGAACAGCACCATAAGCGCAGTGCGACCCTTGAACCTGAAGCGGGAAAAACCATAGGCGGCGAGGACGCCAACGCAGGCGGCGATGAAGGCCGCCGACGCAGAGACGTAAAAGCTGTTCGCGTAGTAACGAACAAAATCCTCCTGGCTCCAGATGCGTTCATAGGCCGCGAAAGTAAGCGTGCGTGGCAACAGCGTTGCCGGGATCGCGACCACTTCGATGTCGCTCTTGAGCGACGAAGAAATCATCCAGAAGAACGGGAGAATATTGAAGACCAGCATGCCGGCCAGGCCGATATAGATCAAAATCCAGCTGCGGGGGGTGATTGTCATCGCTACGACCTCTCCTTCATCGTCATCCGCAGATAGGGGCTTGAGATGAGAAGCATGATCAGGGCGAGGACGACCGCGATGGCGGCGGCATAGGACGTATTGAAGTAGACGAAATAGTTCTTGAAGGTGAGGAGCGACAACGTGTTCGTGGAGTCGCCGGGTCCACCGCCAGTCAGACTGTAGACCATCCCGAACAAGCGGCATTGCCAGATCGTGTCGAGAACGAGCGCGATGACGAACATCGGACGGAGATTTGGAAACGTGACGTGCACAAAGGACTGCCAGCTCCCCGCCCCGTCGATCGCCGCCGCCTCGTACTGGCTGGCCGGAATGGTCTGCAGGCCGGCGAGCAAGACCAACATCACGAAGGGATATCCGCGCCAGCTCTCGGCCAGAACCAGCGTCGCGAAAGCGTAGTTTGGCTGACTGAGCCAGTCGACCGGAGTCGCAATCGCACCTACTCGCAGCAGGACCGAGTTCACCGCCCCGGGAAGGGTGTCGAACAGGAAGCGCCAAACCAGGCCGCCGATCACATCGGGCATCGTCCAAGGCAAAAGTGCGACGACCCGAAACAGCCATTTCGCCCAGATATCGAGATTGAGCAGCAGTGCGACAGCGAGCCCAAGGGCCATATGAAAGCAAACGACGATTGCAACAAAAACCGTCGTGTTGATGAGAGCAACGCGGAAGTCCTCATCGGAGATCATCCGCGCATAGCTGCCAAGGGAGAACGCGGGCTGATCCACCCAAGCGAGACTGAAGCTTTGCAGGATCGCGGCGACAGCCGGAAAACCGAGGATCAAAAAGAGAAGGAGAAGCGCGGGCAGAATGAAAAGCAGGCCAAGCCGACGCTCCGCTGCTACCGAAAGCCGGACCCGGTCTGATAAGCCGCGGCGTCTCGGCGCCGCTGCTGCGATCGAGGCCCGTTGATCACCGACACGAGCCGCGTCAGCCTGTTTCAGTTGCATAACAAGTTCCACAAGTTTCGAGCCAGACCTGCTGGTTCGGAGGACCAGGGCGGACGAACGCCGCCCTAGTCAGAACAAATCACCGCTTGGACCTGCCGAGGATCGCTTCGACTCTCTCATGGGCTTTGGCGAGCGCCTGCTCCGGCGTTGCCGTCCCGGCGACGCTGTCCTGCACCGCCTTCCTGACAGTCTCGCTAATTTCCGGCCATTGCGGAATCAGCGGCACAAAGTCTGCGTGAGCGATTTCCGCTGACAGGATCTTTGCTCCCGGGTCGCTTGCGATGATCTTGGACTCTTCGTTGATCGCGCGGATCGCCGACAAATTCTGGTTATCCTTGAACCAGCGCTCCATTTGCTTCTTCTCGGTGAGGAAGCTGATCAATTTCCATGCCGCTTCAGGATGCTTCGAGTGCGGATTGATGTAGAGCGACTTTTGGTAGAGCGTCGTCCGCACGGACGGCACCGCGCCATCCCGCACCGGAAGGGGCATATACTTGATGTCCGCGTCGGGATAGTTCGGATCGATCTCCTTGAGGATCGCGTTCAGCCATATGCTTTCGAGCACCATCGCAACGGTGTTTGTCGCGACCAATTGGCGAGCGCCGTTGCAGTCAACCTGAGCCACGCCCGGAGGAATGGTTTTATCCTCCTTCACCATGGCAACGAAGAATTTCAAAGCCTCGAGCGCCTCGCGAGAATTCAGCGCTGACCGCGACCAATCGTCTGACAGGACGTTAGCCCCGAAGCTGCGCATGAACGCAGTCCACCGCAGATCAAAGCAGCCAGGCCCGATCGGGACCGTGGTTGCCCAACGATCAATCGCGGCTCCGGAACTGGATCGCGTCAGCTTTTTGGCGGCCGCGCGAAATTCGGACCAGGTCTTGGGCGGCTGCGCGACGCCAGCTTCCCGGAAAAGCCTCTCATTGTAGGCAAACAGGATCGCGATCACATTGACCGGCACCCCGTAATACTTGCCGTCTTTGCGGACCACATCGAGCGTCCGCGGATAGAAGCTTTCAAGCCACCCGCTCGGCTGCTTGCCGACGAAATCCGAGAGATCCCTGACCCAGCCGTTCTCGATGTATTGTTTGCTCGGCGGGGCATCCAGCGCGAAGACATCGGGGCCGCGCCCTCCTCGAATAGCGGTCGTGTACTTCACGTCCCGTTGAGCCAGCGCCACAGGCTCGAGCACCACCTTGATGTCTGGATTGCGGCTTTCAAATTCGGCCAACGCCTCTGTCAGTGACGCGTTCCACGCCTTCTGCGCCGCTTGCCAGTCGCCATACGTCAACGTGACCTGCTCCGCTGCCGCATTGGAGCAATACGAGCCCAGCAGCGCCATCGCCGCCAGAAGTCTGACTGCCTTCCGTTTCATTGTGCTTCCCCCCGGATGTTGGTTCGGATTTTCTTTGTGCCTGCCCACTATTCGGAACGACGCGAGGACCCCGCGCCTCCACTCTTTGCTTTGTCTGGTTACGCCATGCCCGCGCAGATCGCGCCGGACAGGACCGAGGCGCCGCCTCCATACCCATCCAACCGCCTGCCGGTATTCGCATCGAATACGTGCGCTTTTTGCGGATCGAACGAGAGAGAAACCTTCGCGCCCGGCGAGAGCGCGATGCGGTCGCGAAATACTCCGGCTACGTTCTTCCCGTTCAAACTGAAAAGGACGAAAGTATCGATGCCGGTGGGCTCAACCACTTCAACGACAGACTCGAGGCCAGGACCTGACGACATCGCCAAATGCTCCGGGCGAATCCCGAGCAGGACATCACGGCCCCGCGCGCGCTCGGGGACCGCCCCGGATCCTGAAACCATGGCACCACCATCCAGAATGATGCCGTTATTCTCGATTTTGCCGGGAAGCAGATTCATCGCGGGCGAGCCAATGAAGCCAGCCACGAAGCGGTTCACGGGCCGGTCATAGAGCTCGAGGGGGCTGCCGACCTGCTCCACCCGACCGTTCTGCAAGACTACGATGCGGTCGGCCATGGTCATCGCTTCGATCTGGTCGTGCGTCACGTAGATCGCAGTCGTCCGCAGCCTTTGATGCAAGGCCTTGATCTCCGTTCGCATTTGCACCCGGAGCTTGGCATCGAGATTGGAAAGCGGCTCGTCGAACAGGAACACCTTCGGGTCGCGAACGATCGCGCGCCCCATCGCAACGCGCTGTCGCTGGCCACCAGATAGTTGCCGTGGATAGCGCTCAAGCAACTGGCTGAGGCCGAGCGTCTCGGCAGCTGCGTCGACACGAGTCGAGATCTCATCCGCCGCAACGCCTCGCAGCCTGAGACTGAAGCCCATATTTGCCCGCACGTTCTTGTGCGGATAGAGCGCATAGTTCTGGAACACCATCGCGATATCGCGATCCTTCGGCTGCAGCTCGTTGACCCGGCTTCCTCCGATACGAATCTCGCCGCTTGTTACCGGTTCAAGGCCCGCAAGCATGCGAAGAAGCGTGGACTTTCCACACCCCGAAGGACCAACCAGGGCGACAAATTCCCCATCCGCAATCGAGAGGTCCACTCCGTGGACAACCTCGACGTCGCCATAGGATTTTCGGACTCCGAGCAGATCGACCCGCGCCATCAGACTTCTTCCTCGACCCTGATCATCTCGGGCGACTTTCTCGCCTCAAGCATCTCCATGACGTTGTCGCGAGCGTCCGCGATGTGCCTCGAAAGCGCATCCCGGACCAAATCCCTGTCTTTTCGCTTGAGCGCCTCAACGATTTTTCCGTGCTCTTCGGTTTCCTTCCGCCACGTTGGCTTGTAGCTCCATAGGTTGACCGTGATGAAGAGCATGATTTCCTGGAGGTTATCGAGAACATCTCGCGCGATCTTGTTCCGGCACTGCTCGTAACTTAGGCGGTGAAACTCGCGCGCCGCATTGATTGCGGCCAGCCAATCCTCTCGGTTGACCGCTTCTATTGAAGCGTTCAACTCCATCTCGATTTTCGAAATTTGTTGCGGCCCAATGTTGTCGATCGCGCTGGCGACAGCCCATGGCTCGATCTGGCCGCGCAACTCAAACACGTCCGAAATCGTGGCGCGATCCAGCGGCTGAACGTATGCAGCCTTGTGCCCCATCATCACGATGAGCCGGGACGCCGCCAGTGAACGAAGAGCCTCCCTCACCGGCGTTTTGGATGTGCCGAAACGAGCAGCGATCTCCCGTTCGACCAGGGTTTCGCCAGGGCGATACTCGCCCGTGAGGATGGCCCTCTTCAGCAGGGAGGCAACGAGATCGCCCCGGGAAAGCGTCTTTAGTGGATGTATCATAGTGCGTTGGTATACCATCATAGACCTATGTCAAGTGCCTTTAGCTAACGGTGACGTCTTGCTCTGGAAGGTCGCTACCTAAGTGCGAAGGACGCCACGGGTGGCCCGGTCGATCACCTCGACGGGACGTCGCCGGGCGAATGCTTCGGTGAGGAGACCCATTCTTGCGGCTTTTGACGATTCAAGCACGGCGAGAACCTCCGCTTCCGCGTCATCCCTGGTTCGAGTCCTGCCGGGCCCACCACGCTTCGCCCTTCGGGCTACGCGTGGCCCAGCCGCGCGGAGAACGAAGACGGAGCGCGTCCGGCGTAGCTTGAGCGAAGCGAGAGCGAAGACGGACTAAGACCGTCCCAACCCAGCGGGGCAAGAAAAATGCCGCGCCCGAAGGCGCGGCTAGTCTAGGGAGACGAGGAAAAATCCGACATGGCGTGGGTGACTGATCACCCAAGCCATCTTCCGCCTGGATGCAAACTCGGATCGCCGCCTGCATCAACTGAAACTCACCACCTCAACGCCGCGGTGTGCACCGGCTCGTCCCACAGCTTGATCAGATTGTCATCGAGCATGGTCAGGGTGATCGAGCAGCCGGCCATCTCGAGCGAAGTCACGTAGGAACCGACCAGCGAGCGTGCGATGGATATGCCGCGCCCTTGCAGGATCCGGCGCGCTGCGTTGTACATCAAGTAAAGCTCCAGCGACGGCGTGCCGCCGAAACCGTTCACCAGCAGCAACGCGCGGCCGGCTGCGCCGCCTTCCTGGTCGGCGAGAATGGCGCCCACCATCTGCTCGGCGATCTCGTCAGCACTGCCGAGCTTCATACGCCTGCGGCCCGGCTCGCCGTGAATGCCGACGCCCATCTCCATCTCGTTTTCGCCCAGAGCAAAAGTCGGGGTGCCTGCGGCCGGAACAGTGCAACTCGTCAGCGCCACCCCGATCGAGCGGGTCCGCGCGTTGACGTCGGCGGCGAGTTCGGCAATCAGCTTCAAATCCATTCCCTTCTCGGCCGCCGCGCCCACGATCTTTTCCACCACCAGGGTGCCGGCAACGCCGCGCCGGCCTTCGCTGTGGGTGGATTTTTCGACCGCAACGTCGTCATTGGTGACGACGCTCATCGCTCTGCCCTCATAAAGTTCGGCCGCCATCTCGAAATTCATGCGGTCGCCGGCGTAATTCTTGACGATGAACAGCACTCCCGCCTTGCCGCCGACCGCCGTTGCGGCTTCCACGATCTGGTCCGGCGTTGGCGAGGTGAAGATCTGTCCCGGGCAGGCCGCATCGAGCATGCCGCGGCCGACAAACCCGGCATGCAACGGCTCGTGGCCGCTGCCGCCACCCGACACCAGCGCAACCTTCTCGGGGTTCAAGGCGCGGCGCATTACGAATTTGCGCTCAGCCCCGAGCGCAACGATGTCGCCATGAACAGCGGCGAAGCCATCGAGGCTTTCGGCCAGCATGGACTCGACCGAATTGACGAACTTCTTCACCTCACCCTCCCCGCAGAACTCGTCTCACTTTTCGTCGCGCATGATCGCGGTCAGCCGCCTCGCGAATTCCTGCAACAGCGTATCGAGCTGCGCATTTTTCTTGGCGCTGCCGAGATCGGGCAGATGCAGCGTCAACGCGCGGTCGTGAGGACCATCGGTCAGCCGGCCGACCCGGCGCGGATGCGCCCGCGCATAGGCGCGCAGGAACGCCGTCTTGGCCTGCGGCGGGAAGTGGCAGACCTCGAAGATGGTGTTGAGATGCTGCACCGGAATCGGGACCGGATAGGCCGGATTGGAAATCTGGCTGACGAAGCTGCGGTTCTTGCCCATGGCATGGGCGAGGCGCAGCCGCATGCCAGACGGGCTGCTCTCCAGCACTTCCTTGAAGATGCGCTTGTAGGCCGCAACCGCGCCGGCCTCGGGCGCGTCATCGGCCGCCGTGTCAGCCAACACCGCCTCCGCTGCTCAGCCGGTCGATGGTCTGCTTGATCTGCGCCAGCGCCGAGGCGTTCACCGACAATTCGCGCAGGCCGCAATTCAGCAGCGCGGGAAGACAGCGCGGATCGCCGGCCATGTCGCCGCACAGGCTGACGCTGACGCCGGTGCGGCGGCCGTGCTCCGCGGTCCGCGAAATCAGGTCGAGCACGGCGGGATGCAGGGGGTCCATCAGAGGGGCAAGAGCTCCGTTGGAACGATCGCAAGCTAGAACATATTGCG
>DATEJC010000713.1:0-4201 GCA_035278345.1 Bradyrhizobium sp.
CGCTTCCGTCGCGCACAAAACCCTTGCGGTGCAGGATCGACACCGGCACCTCGGCGCCGTCATGCGAGCGCGCCATGATGCGGGTGGTGACGTAGTCCGCCGGATCGTGGCCAGACGGGATTTCCTGTCGCTTGCGCAGCACCCGCGTCCGCTTCGCCATGTCGTAGTCATAGACTTCCGACGGCGTCGTCATCGACGAATAGGAAAAGCGCAGGTTTGTCGTCTCGAACTCGTAGCCGCCCATGGTGTCGAGCGAGTAAGCCGCTTCGTCGAAGGCGATGGCATGCTCCTCGCCGGTTCTGAAGTCGCGGATCACGATCGCTGGAAGCGCATTGGCGCGCTCCAGCCGCACCATGTGTCCGGCATAGAGTTCGACGTCGAGTACATAGATGCCCTCGCGATAGGGGATCAGATCGCGCCAGTTGGCGCGTTCGGGCGAGGCGAGCGGCGCGGTGACGACCTTGAAGTCGATCGCGCTGTCGGCATTGGTGAGGATGTAGAGCTGATCGCCGCGATCGTTGGCGGAGTACTGCACGCCTTCCTCGCGCGCAGCGATCAACCGCGGCGGTGCGTCGGGATTGGCGAGATCGATCAGCCGCTGCTCCGACGTCTCGTGATCGCCGCCGGCGATCACGCAATAGCGATTGCTCGAGCTCTCGTGCAGATGGGTGAACCAGCCGGAGTCCTGTTCTTCATAGATGAGAACGTCGTCGGCCTGCGTCGTGCAGAGCCGATGTCGCCACACCTGCATTGGGCGGTGATTGTCGTCGAGCTTGACGTAGAAGAAGCTCCTGCCGTCCTTGCTCCAGACGGCGGTGCCGTCGGTCTCCTCGACGAGGTCGTCGAGATCCTTGCCGGTCGCCCAGTCGCGCACGCGAATGGCAAAATACTCCGAGCCCTTGGTATCGGCGCTCCAGGCCTGCAGCTTGTGGTCCGGCGAATGGCGGCTGCCGCCGAACCTGAAATACTTGCAATCCGCCGCCAGCGCATCGCCGTCGAGCACGATCTCGGCCTTGCCGCCATCGCGCGGCATGCGGCCGAACATTTCATGCTGCCCGCCCTCGCGGAACTTGCGGAAATAAGCGAAAGGGCCGTCCGGCGAGGGAACGCTGGAATCATCCTCCTTGATGCGGCCGCGCATTTCCCCGACCAGCTTTCTCTGCAAGCCATCGGTGTGGCCGAGCAAGCTCTCGGTGTAGTCGTTCTCCTCCTCCAGATAGCGGCGGATATCAGGGTCGAGAACCGAGGGGTCGCGCAGCACCTCTTGCCAGTTCGGGTCCTTCAGCCAGGCGTAATCGTCGGTGACCGTGATGCCATGGGTGGCAAAGGAATGCGGCCGGCGCGGCGCGATCGGCGCGGCCAGTGGTTTTTCGGCAATCTTCGGTCGGTTCACTCGATCCTCGTTCGATCTGGAGGTGGCCTCCGATATATCGGTACGATCGGGCCAATTGCCAGCGATCCAGCGCGATCCAAATGAGGCAAAATCTAGCTGTTGCGAAGCCGCGCGCCGGCGCTGCCGCCGAACACCGGGATGCGGTTCACCGCGAGCACGACCGCAAAGGTGATCACCAGCATCGCAATGCCGAGCACCGAGATCGCGGCGAGATCGCCGCTCTCGTTGAGATCGTAGATCAGGACCGACAGCACCTTGGTCTGCGATGTGAACAGGATGATCGCCGCGGACAATTCCCGCATCACCCCGATGAAGATGAAGCACCACGTCGCGATCACGCCGGTGCGCAGCAGCGGCGCGGTAATCCGCCACAGCGACTGCAGTCGGCTGGCGCCGAGGATGCGGCTCGCCTCCTCGAGCTCCGGATGAATGGTCGCAAACGCCGCCTGCAGCTGCTGATAGGCCGACGGCAGGTTGATGGTGAGGAAGGCGACCAGCAGGATCCACAGCGTGCCGTAGAGGACGAAGGGCGGGCGGGTGTAGCTGAGGAACAGGCCGACGCCCAGCACAATGCCTGGTACGGCAACCGGCGCGGTAGCAAGGAAGCCGAGCACGCGCGCGCCGGTGATCACGCGTCGCGTCGTCACATAAGCGATGACCAGCGCGAGCACGGTGCCGGCGGTGGCTGTGGCCGTACCCAGGATCACCGTATTTTTCAGCGCAAGCTGCGTCGAGGACAGTTCAGTGAACACGAAGACGATGTTGTGCAGCGTGAACGTGCCCGGTGAGACGAGCGTCGTGGCATTCGGCGAGAAGGCTGCGTTGAACAGTGCGAAATAGGGCAGGAACACCGGATTGAGCAGCATGATCAGGCAGAACGCCAGCGCGGCCCAACGCCAGCCCTTCATCTCCACCCGCCGTGGCGGGCCGTATTTGCCGCCGAGCACGGAATAGCCGCGGCGGCCGAGAATGAACTTCTGCGCCTGCAGCAGGACGATGGTGAGCAACAGCAACGGCACGGCCGCCGCCGCAGCCAGTTCCAGCTTCGGTGGATACTGGAACAGGCTCCAGATTTTCGTGGTCATGGTGTGGAAGCCGGCCGGCAGCGCCAGGATCGCGGGGGAGCCGAACAGCGTCATCGCCTGCAGGAACGCGATCAGCGCACCTGCCACCAGGGCCGGCAGCGCCAAGGGAATGGTGACGCGCCGCGCCGTGGTCCACGCCTTGCCGCCAAGGATGGCAGAGGCGTCTTCCAGCTCGCCCGGCATGTTGTCGAGCGCGTTCGCGACCAGCACGAACACGAAGGGGAAGGTGTAGCAGGAGATCACGAAGATGATGCCGGTCAACGAGTAGATGTTGAACAGGAAAGCGTCGGACTCAGCCCTGGTGAGAAAACGGTAAAGCTGGTTGAGCAGCCCGCTGTTCGGCGCCGCCAGCAATTCCCACGCCACTGCGCCGAGAAACGGCGGCGTGACAAACGACGCCGTCACCAGCGCGCGGATGATCTGCCGGCCCGGCATGTCGGTGCGTGACACCAGCCAGCTGATCGGCGCGGCAACCACACAGCAGATCGCAGCTGAGGTGGTGGCGATGATCGCGGTCGTGAGCAGCGGATCGAGGAAATCGGGATCGCTGAACAGGGTGATGAAATTCTGCAGCGTCGGATTTCGCGCCTTGTTCGTGAAGGCAAATACGGCAAGCCAGGACAGCGGAAACAGGATCAACGTGACAAGCACCGCCGCGAACAGCCACAGGACGGGCTTGGTCCAGTCGATGCGGGACTTTGGGGTTTCGGCAGTGCTGGCTATCGTCATGGCATCCGCGAGTTCATATGTCTCCCCTCATCCTGAGGAGCGGCGCTTTCGCCGCGTCTCGAAGGATGAGCTGGCACCGTGGCCTCATGGTTCGAGACGGTGCTTCGCGCCTCCTCACCATGAGGGTCGCAAAATTCACACCCGGAACAGCCGCGCATAGCGCGTCTTGATTTCCTCCGCCATCGCCTCCACGCCGGCGGCGTCCTCCTTCATCAGCTTGATGTCGGTGATCTTCCGTCGCCCCGGCTTCGACTGCACTTGCGTGTGCACGGAATACTGTGCGGTGAAATCGATGAAGAACTGCTGGGTCTCGCGGGTATGCAGCCAGGCCTGGAACAGCCGGGCGGCGCTGGGATGCGGAGCCGATGCAAAAATTGCGGTGGGCCCCGAAATGGTCGGCGTGCCTTCAGTGGGGTAGATCGGTTCGACCGGCCGGCCCGCTTCCTTCAGCAGCACCACGTTATATTCATTGCCGTCAGCCATCACGGCGCGCTCGCCGAGCGCCAGCTTCTTCGGCGGATCGGTGGACGACTGCACCTGCATCACGCGCTGCTTCGCAAGCTTCTCGTAATAGTCCCAACCGAGCTCGCGCACGATCTGGAAGGTCGTGGTCATGATGGTGCCACTGTAGGCGGGATGGCCTTTCACCATCTTGCCGGCCCATTTGGGATCGAGCAGGTCGGCAAAGCTCTTTGGCGCATCCTCCGACTTGACGAGATTGGTGTTGTACGCAATCGACGACAGCCAGATGCGCGACAGCGCATACATCCCGTCGGGATCGCGATATTGCGCCGGGAAATATTTTGCCACGTCCTCCGGCACGAACGCCGCCAACCAGCCGTTCTTTTTCCATGGGATGGTGTGCGAGGCGTCCGATGTGTTGATGACGTCGGCGGCGCGGATGTTGCTGGCAAATTCCTGGTCGATGCGCTGGAACAGCCGCTCGGAGCCGGAACGCTCGATCTGGATGGTGATGCCGGGATAGGCGGCCTCG